>JAOZIA010000005.1 GCA_026014585.1 Candidatus Bathyarchaeota archaeon
AACTATTATTTTTTGGCGGTTTTTTGAGAAGGTTTTGGAAGCTTTAGAAGGGGTTGTTGGTTTTGCGTGTGTTTGGAGGGGGGTGTTTGGTTTAACCATTCAGGCCAATCCGTAGTCGAGGAGAAAGGAGAAGGCTTCGAAAACGGAAAGATTTTGGCTTTTTTGGTTAGCCTGCAAACTTGCCACCCTCCATTCACATCTTAAGAATTACGACATTATAAATATAAGCTTTATGAATTTAAAATAAAGATTCAGAATTACTATGCCAGAGACAAAACGCCGTCTAAAACGGCTTTCTCTGAAACAGTAAGCTGCATAGACAACCAGCATTTCAAAAGCACAGACAACTTTGGCAGCTCGCCACTAAAAGAAATAACTTGGTTGCCTTTAACTGCGTTAACCTCAAAAACACGTTCAGCCTCCTTAAAACTAAAGGACAGCATCCTTGCTTGAGAGGCAAGATTCTGGAAATCTTCCCAATTTTTGCACCTTAGGCTTAAATGTGGACCCATCGGAACCTGCGCATGCACTATTGCTGGCGTGGTTGGGGCGGGCTGTTTTGGCTGCTCAGCGGGCAGGGTTGGTGTTGGCGGCGCTGTTTTTGGTGTTGTTTGGGCGTGGTTGATTAGTGCGGCTACTTCTCTTTGGAGAAGGTCGATTTTTTTGTTTATGCCTTCGATTTTTCCTGCCATTTCGCCTGTGTCACTTATTTGTTCGGTGACTGTGCCTAGTTCGTTGATTAGTTTGTCGAGGTCTTTTTCGTGTTCTTTGAGAACGTTGACTATGAAGTCAAGTGCCTCTAATGCTTCGTTTTTTGGTTTATCTGATATGTGCTTTTTCCCCCTGATATCGCAAACCTTACTATACGAGATATGCTTTTAAACATGACGAATCCTAAAACAGGACTCAAACTACAGATTCAAAATAAACAAAAACACCTAATTAACCTTAACCCAAAAAACCACAGATATGTTGCTTTTGCATAGACTACCCTTCTAAGTAGATTAAACATCTAAGTGAACCCTATTTGACTATACTTTAACTGCATTTGCTTTTTTCCTACGCGTAAACGCCATCAGAATAACCAGTGCCCCAGCGACAACTATTGCTGCAACTATGCAACCTGCCAAAGTGGCATCCAGAAGTGGCTCATCCAAAGCCGCGAGGTCCATTTTTATTTGATGTGTACTGTGCGAGTAATTCAAGGTTATAATCCACGATGTTTCATCGGAGAAAATTTGGGGCTCAATCAAGTCCCCATCCAAATACACTCTCAAATCATCCAGGTTTGGAAGAAAACTCTTAGCCACCGATACATTCACGTAGCCTGTGGTTCCAGAGTCCCCCGTAACATTGAAACTTAATTCCTGTTTTTGGCTGTCAAAGGCAAGAGCGGTTATTGTGCTGTTTGATTGGAAATTGAAAAATTCGGGGTTAGGTGTTGAAGATGGCGTTTGGGTTGGTGTAGTGGTTGAGTTTAGGGTTGCGTATTTGAGCCAGCGATCCATATAGTAGCTTATATGCGGGGTTCCAGCTGAATCAAGAGCAAGGGAACATTCATGCCCTTCTGTGTCTACCGTTTGTATGTTCCAGCTTGAACCAGTCCATGTAGCATACTTAACGCCTGGATTAGTCGTAAATGCTATATGGGGATTATTTGCGGAATCTAAAACAAGAGAACATGAGTAGGCAGCGGTCTTTGAATATATCATCTCAACATCCCAACTTGAACCGTCCCAACTGACATATTTCAAACCAGAAGGAAAGCCAGTGTCACAATAGCACATATGCGGATAACCGTTTGAGTCTAAAGCAAGAGAGCATGACCACGATGGACTTCCGCTTGAATCCACAGTTTGAACTTGCCAACCTGAATCTGTCAAAGTGGCATAATTAAAATCGTGCTCATAAGAACCCATATTGAAGCAACAAATATGTGGAGTACCTTTTGAGTCAAATGCAAGTGAAGAAGTTTGTCCTCCACCAACCGTTTGCATATCCCACTTTAAACCATCTAAACTGGCATATTTGCCATCATAACTAATATGAGGATCACCATTAGGGTCTAAACAAAGAGAAGAGTAATAACCACCACGTGAAACACACAATGTATTCCAATCTGAACCATCCCAATTAACATAGAATAATGCTGCTCCAGTTGTGAGGTCAGCATAGGTTATGTGTGGGTTATTAGAAGAATCCAAAACAAGACAGATGTCACCGCCAAACCCGCTAGTGGAAGCCACTTTTTGGGTACTCCAACCAGTTCCGTTCCAACTAACATAGTTTAAACCTTCACCGATACCGCCATAAATTATATGAGGGTACCCATTAGAATCTAAAGCAATTTTGGTATCATAAACGTCTTCTCTCATATCTTTTACTTTTTGAACATTCCAAGTTGGGGCTGCTGCTTGTTGGGCTTGTGTTTTGTAACAGCTTAAAAACATGGTTAAACAAAGTGTGAGCACCAATATACTTACCATAACTGCCTTTTTTTGCAAGTACTTAACCCTCAATTGCAACTTGTGGCATCTACCTTTATTATCCTATCGCAAAAAAGGGTGCTTAACTTTGGGTTTTGTTGTGAAGGGTTTGCAGGTAGCTTGGGAGGCTTTCAATACAGCGAATCTCCTTGCCTGCTAAACGGAAGAGTTGAAGCCAAAAGGTTTGGTCGGGAACGATTTTTAGGCGTTCAAGTTCAACTTTGAGGCGACGTGTGGCTTCTTTACCGCGCCTGTCAAAATCCAAAAAAAGAATAACCCTGCCCGAACCTGTCTGCTCTATTTCTGAGATGACATCAAGGAAGGATTTGCCCCCTGTTTTCAGGGTTAAAACTTTGCCGCTGATTCCCAGTATTTTTAGTGCGTCAGCATCTTTTTTGCCCTCAACCAAAAGGGGTGTGCCTTTGGCGGCTTCAGTGGTGAGTTGAACGATAAGTTCTTGAAGTTTCTCTTCTCTTTCTCTGAGCCGAGATGACAAGGCGTTTACCTTGTGACTTTGGCTTTGCGAATTGTCTCCAAGCAGTCTTTGGCTTCCAAGTTGTTAGTGAAGTAACGGCGGACAGGCTCCAGTATTTTTCCAAGTTCAGTGGCGACGCCGTTTTTGAGGTCCATCGGGTGCAGGTTTCCTTCGGCAAAGGTTGTTTCGAGTTGTTGGAAGCTTTCAAAGCAGATGTTGCCGCCGAATTTGGCTGGGCGTTCAATCGTGAAGGTTGAGTGTTCTCGGAATATGATGTATTTAGCGATGTCTAAAATTGGGTTGTATTTTATTGTGCGTTCGGGGCAGAAGGCTTTAGACATTTTTTTCTTTATCTCTTCGGGTGTGTCGTAGATGAATATGCAGGTGTCAGGTTTGCTTTTGCTCATTTTCGCTGATGCCACTGCCTCTTTTTCTTGCCCCTCGGGAATTGGCCAAATGCCCGGTTTTGCCAGTCCCTGTAGCAGGTGATGATGGATGCAGACAGGTTTGTAGCAACCGATTTTCTCGCCGATTTCTCGTGCTACCATATTGGCTTTACGCTGGTCCATGCCGAGTTGGCACATTTTGACTTTCATGTGAAATATGTCAGCTACCTGCATGGGCGTGTAAAGGTAGTCGCTGACGTAGTGGGCTTCGCCTTCCTTGCGTCCCGCGATTTCCAGCGTGCGGGTGGTTCGTGCTAAGGTGAGATTTTTGGCGATAACCATGGTTTTAGCCCAGTAATCCAAATTGTCATAGAGCTTATCAGAATAAATGAACTCAACCTTGTCACCGGGAACACCCAATGCAAGCCAACTATGCCTAAACAAGTCAGCGGCTTTACGGATAAGTTCAAGGTCGCCGCCGAGCTTATTGTTGAGGTATGCGTGCCATGTAGCAAGGAAAGCTTTGAAATGGATGCCTGCTTCGGCGAAGTCTCTCATTTTATATGCGCAAATCACGCCTGTTCCCAAATGCGCCAGCCCTGATGGTTCCCAGCCGTTGTAGGCGATGGGGTGCTCTTCAGTTTCCAAAAGTTGCCGCAAATCATCTACGGTTACGATTTCTTCAGTTGGTGGTCTGCAGATAAGCTCAAGTTTTTTCTCTAAATCCACGGTGTTTCAGCTCAATTGTCATAGCTTAGATTGTGACTGGTAATTTAAGAATTTAGTTGCTGAAAGGCTACCGTTGTTAAGGAGTGTATGCTGTTAGCTGGTACCAAATCGTGATTTTTTGCGTTGTGCTTTTTTTATGTAGGTTTGCATTTCTCTGTTTTGGATGGTTTTTTGAGAGAGCGTTTCTGGAGCATACGTCAAGGGCAATATAGCTAAGAATAGGAAGAAGCTGGTGAAGGAGAAGATTGCTGTTGAATTAATTAGTGAAGATATTTCAGTACCTATTGAAAGTTCAGTGAAAATTGAGAACAGGAAAGGCAAATAGCCGATGGCGTAGAATTTTTCGCTTTTCTTTCCCATTGCAATGTCACCCCAGATGGTCATCAGGAAAATAGTGTAAAATATACCCCACGAAACCCCATCAGCAACCGTGTAAAACCACCAACTGACAAGGTTTTGTTCAAAAAGCCCAAGACTCGCATATCCTATGCCTAAGAGCACAAAACCTATAAGCACAAGGCGTTTACGTCCAAAACGGTCAGCGAAAAAGCCTGTTGCTACCGCGATTACTCCTGCTAGCAAGTTTTCGATAAGTATTGATTGTTGGAATAAGTCAGGGAATATGTTGTTGACTATGGGTGTGCTGATGTAGTTGACTATTGCAAACATCATCCATGGAACGAAATAGAGGACAAATGTTTTGTTGGTGAAAACTTCTTTGTATTTGACATTTTTTTGAATGACTTGGTCGGGGGGTTTTATTATAAAGATTAATGCAAAAGCTAACGCTTGACCAATAGCTAAAACCACAGCGTTCATGGCAACACTAGAAAGACCTATGGCGCCAAGTAAAAACACGGCTATAAAACTTATTAGAAAAGTAAATCCGCCAAATCTTGCACGATTCTCCTCTTTAGTCACCCACGCAAAATATGCCAAAGCAACAGGCATACCTAAACCAAAATAGGCACCACTTAAAGCAAAGTAAAACATGGATTGATAAAGAACAGAAAAATCCATAACCAATCCCAAAAGCGCCAATGCCAACCCAACAAGCAGCCAATTACGAAGAAAAGAAATCCGACAGAACCTTTTAGATAAAACAAACCCGAAAAATATCGCAAGTACTGTTCCGATTAGGTTCATTGCCCAAATCATTGTTGATTGAGAACTTGAGAATCCAGCGGATACTGTTACGTCTGATATGAATTTGCCACTGTAGAGATACCACACAAAAGTATCAGCCACTAAAATTAATGCCGCAAAAAAGCTTCGGAAACTACCGTTAGGCGTACTTATGAAAGAGCGCTTAGCCGTAAGTTCCAAAATGGATCCTCAAATCAGTTAAAATAAGAAAAAGAGGTTATTGTGTGTTTTTGTGAGCAGAACAGGAAACAAAGGATTTTGCTCAGGAAATTTACCACCACATGCCAACTACGGTAGGGGTAGGTTTTGCTTGGATTTTAGCTTTCTTGTTCAATATTTGCCACCTCCATTATCCAATTGTGTGCCTGTTGAGTGTCTAATCTAACATGATAGGTTACACCAACACAGTTTGTATTGGTTGCATAGGAATGTAATGCAATAACAATGTTTGAGTCCCCAAGCAACACTGGACCACCTGAATCACCAGTGCAGATTCCGCCTCTACCATTACCAGCATTTGCTGAACACCGAATGTATTCATCGCTCCAAGCAAAATTACCTGAAACTGTCGTGGCATAAGCGTAGTTGCGCATGATGTATCCTGCAGTTGCCGTTTCAAAGCCATATCCGACAAGAGTTACATCTGTTTTAGGCAAATCATCCACGATACCTAATTCGGGAAGTTGCCCATAACTGCTAACAACATTTGTTGGCACCGGCTCGTTTAGGATAATCACTGCCAAATCGTTATGCATAAAATCACCCAGTGCACCTTGAGTTGCCATGCTAAACTGTGGGTCTGGATAAGCGGTGCCTTCGTAAATGGAGGTTACGCCTTGAATCTGAAGCGCACCATCTTGGACACCCCACGTTATTGGTCCCTGATCAAAGCAGACCATGACGTTTGGGGTAACGCAACCATGTGCAGTTGTTATCATTACTGTTGGTGAAATGAGAACTCCGCTACAGATGGAAACGGGAAGTATGTTATTGCTGCTGTCCTGCTCGTAAAAGACTACTAAGCCGACAAAAGAGTGAGCATCATCTGGGTGTATGTTTCCTGTTATGGCATATGCTGGCACGGCAGATATTGACAGGATAATTATTAGTGCAAGAATTGTTGTTTGGGTTTTTGTTTGGCGCATTTTTGTGTCCTCTTAGCCCTTGGTAGGTTACTTTTTCGTAAGATATAAGTATATTGAACATTAATACATCATAATACCATTATATGCACCAAAACCAACTTCTAAAGAGAAAACAGCATGACCAAACAAGACCTCACCCTGCAAATACAAACCCTGCTCACAAAATACGGACAAAAAGGCCTACAAACCACAAAACAAAACCTCAAAGACAAAAACATTGCACAACCCATCCAAAAAATACTCACCTACTTCATAGAGGAAACATGGCCAAACACCCATCACCCCGCCCTCATCGCACTCAGCTGCGAAGCCGCAGGTGGCAACCCAGAGGCAGCCAGCACAATAGGCGCTGCAGTTGTTATGCTTACAGGCGCAGCTGACATCCATGACGACATAATCGATAACTCCAAAATCAAAAGCGGAAAACAAACAATCTACGGCAAATACAACAAAGAACTGGTTTTGCTGGCGGGCGATGTCTTGTTTTTGAAAGGATATTTCCTTCTTCAAGAAGCATGCAAAGGTTTTCCCGCAGCCAAACAGCAGGCAATAAACAGCACCATTGAGCAAGCATTTAACAAAATCGCAGCAGCCATAACCAGCGAAAGAGTTCTGCGAGAAAAACCAGTCAACCCTGACATGTTCCACAAGGTTTTGGAGCAAAAAGGCACGATAACACAGGCATGTGTGGAAGTCGGCGCGATTTTGGCAGATGCCCCTGAGGAGCAGCGGATGGTTTTGTGTCGTTTTGGGAAAACTTTGGGGTACTTGATGACTCTAAAAAACGAGTTTGACGACCTATACAAATGTGCCGAGATTAGAAATCGTTCAAAAAACGAGATTCTGCCCTTGCCGTTGCTGTATGCCCTAAAAGATAATGCGGCAAAAAAACAGTTAACTCCCCTGCTGCAAGGAAAAATAAGCCAGAAAAAAACCCGACAAATCGCGGAAATAACCGAAAACGTACAGCGCGTAATCCAACTAAAAACCGACATGTTCTACCTAAAAAACAACGAACAAATAAAACTAAGCCAGCTCCCAAACACTGACGCCCTAAAACTTCTCCTTGACTACACAGTCGTTGAGGCATAACGGTTTTTCGCGGGTAATGTCTCCCCCGTAACCTAACACTCAACCGCACAGCTAAGCGTCGCTTAAAGCTTGGTTAAGCTCTCTCGGCGAGGGATTTTGCTCCCGCAGCTCACCTGTTCCATAATTGGGTAGAACTCGCTCGTCACTGGGTGCAAGATTTGTGGTGCTTGCTCCTCTGTTGAGTCCGTCGTTATGGGTGCTCAATTTCGGTGAGCAAAAAAAATAGTACAACGGTACAGATTAAACATTGCTATACATTCTCGGTTATTTCGGAGACCCTCTCCTATGTTTTCTGCATAGGTTGGCTATTAGGCTCCTAATAGAAACGCAACCACTCCTACCCCTCTATGGTTTCTGCAATGAATTACTAATAGGCTCCTATTAGGCTCCAAATATGTTGGCACCGTTTCCAATCGTGATACCGAAACCTAAAAAAACCCACACAAACCTATCATTGCACCCAACAGGGGCCAGTAGATCAGCCTGGTATGATCGCCGCGTTCGCAACGCGGAAGCCGCGGGTTCAAATCCCGCCTGGTCCACCACAAAATTTTGCACTACCAATGCATTGTCATTAGCCTTTATGTTTGAAATTCTTAATTAGGGTCGTTATGTTTTATTTTTTATTGAGGCAAATATTGTTGTGTGCCTCTACAGCTGATTCTGTGTTAATTCAATCCAAAAAGAAGAAAAAGGCTCCAAAGAAGAATCGTGAGTTGTCAAGTCAAAAGACAAAGCTGCTTGAGTTAGCGGAGCAAGTAGCGCATTTTGGCAGTTGGGAATGGGATATATCAAAGCCAAGAGCAATTTGGTCTCCTGAGTTGTTTCGGATTTTTGGTATTGCACCAAGACGTGAGGGATTAACCCTTGAAGAATACCGAAGTTTCATTCACCCAGACGACTTAGAGCGGATAAGCAAAAGAATGGACATAAGCAACGTGAAAGTCAAGTTAAATCAAACATCTAAAGTTGACTACCGTATAATCCGTGGTGATGGTTCTATTCGGACAATTCATTCTCAGCGTCAGGTAAGAGAAGTTACAGAGGAGGGCAAACTCAAAGTTATCGTAGGTGTAGACCAAGACGTGACCGAGCAAAAGGAGGCAGAGGAGGCGCTTCGTCACAGTGAGGAACGTTTTCGCGCAGTTGCGGAAGCAGCTAACGTTATGGTCTACGAATCTGACTTGGTCACGAATAAAGTCCACGTTGTTAGGGGTGAAAAGGAGCTGATGGGGTTTGAATCTTTTGAAGGTGGCGATCGAACTGTTGATTGGGTTTTAAGTCGCATCCACCCAGACGATGCCCCACATGTACTGTCAGTATGGGGTAAAGCAAAAAACAATCCGAACGTAAACTGGTACTCTTTAGAGTATCGCATACGTCACAAAAATGGTCGCTACCTCATAGTGAAAGATACTGCAAAAGCCGTAAAAGACAGGAACGGCAAAACAGCATTTTTTATCGGTGGCATACGAGATATTACACGACGAAAGCGGGACCAAGAAAAAATCAGGCAATACAGCAAGCACCTTGAGGAATTAGTGGATGAACGTACCCGTCAACTTCAGGAAAAAGAGCGGTTAGCTGCCATTGGTGAAACGGCGGGCATGGTTGGACATGACATCCGCAACCCTCTTCAATCGTTAACTGGTGATGTTTACCTCATAAAAACAGAATTAGACAGCCTACCCAAGAGCGGTATAACAAAAAGTATTATCGAATGCGTAGATAGTATCGAACATGATATTGGGTATATTAACAAAATTGTTGCGGACCTGCAGGATTACTCTAGACAGCTAAACCCTGAATTTCAAAAGGTGAACTTAGCAGAAGTAATTGGAGATGTGGTTAAGAAAATCTCTTTTCCTGATAATGTAAAGTTGATTCTAAACATTGAATCTGTTCCAGAAGTAAGCTTGGAACGCACTTTTTCTAGGCGGGCATTAACTAACCTAATCAACAACGCTATCCAAGCTATGCCAAACGGGGGACAACTTGAAGTCACAGCATATCAAGAAAAAAACCAAATTAACATGGTAGTTGCAGACACAGGGGTGGGTATACCAGATGACATTAAAGCCAAAGTTTTCACACCAATGTTTACTACTAAGGCTAAAGGTCAGGGGTTAGGTTTGGCGGTGGTTAAGCGTTTGGTTGAAGCTCAAGGCGGAAGCATCAGTTTTGAGAGCAAAATTGGTGTGGGTACAAAGTTTTTGATTAAATTGCCCATCGAAAGACCTTAACTAAAGAAGCTATGGGTTCAAATCCTTGTCAACTTTTTTGGTAATTTGTTACTTTTTTGGTTTTGTGCGTCCAGCGAAAATTGCGCCTGAGGTTCCAATTAAGTCGATTCCAACTATTCCTATAACTGTTGCAATCCCCGTATGATTCTCTCCGAAAAGTAGTTCTCCCGCTACCATCACAGCAGCCCCTATCAAACACAACGAAATCCCAAACACAAAAATAACAAACGCCCAACGCATTTGTTGCACGCCCATTCTATCAATAATAAAGGCTCTATATTCAGTTTAATGTTGTGGAAGAGGTGTTTATGGGAATCTTCTTATAGTCAGAGTTGCCCAGTTATTTTTTATGGGTTGAGTTTTATGGGTAAATTAAACGGTAAAGTAGCAGTTGTTACTGGCGCTGCTCAAGGCATCGGACGAGAAATCGCCCTAGTCTTGGCTGAGGAGGGCGCCGCGGTTTTTGTTTTGGATATTTCAGATAAAATTTTTGAGGTCGCCAAGGAGGCAGAAGGGGTTATTGCGGTTAAATGTGACGTAACTGATCCTGCATCTGTTGAATCCGCCATGACGCAAGCAATTGAAAAACATGGGAGCATTGACATTTTGGTTAATAACGCGGGGATTTATCCGCAGAAACCATTTCTTGAAATGACCAAGCAGGACTGGGACAAAGTCATAAACATCAACCTCAATGGAACCTTTAACTGCACCAAAGCAGTCATCCCAAAAATGGTTACAAAACATTACGGCAAAATCGTAAACATCGCCTCCATCGCAGGCGCAGTCGTGGGATTCTCCAACTTGACGCATTACAGCGCAAGCAAAGGCGCAGTAGCAGGATTCACAAAATCGTTGGCACTTGAAATGGCACCGCACGGCATCAACGTAAACGCGATTGCTCCTGGACCCATCGATGTTGGCATAATTCCTGTGGGCTCCGAAATCGCACAGCAAACCGTAAAAGCAATTCCTGTGGGCAGGATGGGGCAACCGCGAGATATTGCTGATTTGGTGGTGTTTTTAGCCAGCAACCAAGCAGGCTTCATCACAGGACAATGTATCGTGTGTGATGGAGGATACACGCTGCCCTAAACTCCGCTTTAATCAAATATAGCTGCCCTTTAGTATCTTTTATATTTACGTTTTATTTTACTGAAACCTATCAAGATAGCGATTGGTGAAATAAAGAATATGAAGTTACCAGGTTTTGTTCAGCAGGAAATCCAGCAAATTCATACACAATTAGCGCCTGAAAAAACCAGTTTGGAGTTGATTATGCTTCAGCAGGCGGTTTATAATAAGAAGGCGATTTGGCTACAGGGAACAGTTACTTCGGTGGTCAGCATTGATGAGATGGATTCTCAAACTGTGGGCACCTGGTTTATGAATCTGCCCACAACCGTGCAAACTACTGCATCAGCAACCTGCTTTTACCTGCAAGATGCTAGGGGTCAGCAAATTTTGGTGAAATATCCAAGTGATGTTGACGTTTCAGCAATGGATAACGTAACGGTAGTAGGTATTTTTAGGGCACATGGGGTTATTGTTGAAACCAAGGGGTTATTGCGGACAAAACAGGAAGAACTCAACAACTCCTTAGGGGAACCATTCATTGGAGCCATAACAGTAGAAAATCAGACCAAACAAAAAATGGAATACATAAGACAAAACCTGTAGAACCCGCGGATTTAAATGCTGCATACCAGCAATATTTTAAGTAACAGGTGAAAGCATGAGCAAAAAAATTGAATGCCGCAACACCGATTACACAAAGGGGTTTAGCATCACCCGTGAAAACGGCGTTTTTGTTGCAACCAAAGACAAAGTCAGACTAACAGCGGCGACAGCTGAAGAAATCAATAAGTTAATTCAAAACCAAAAATAGCCGCTAAACATCCAAACTGGCTCTTTTTCGGACTCCTGCCCCTATATTTTCGACACCGTCTATCTCGGGTAGTCTTGATTGGAGTTGGCTTCCTGCAGCAGCTTCAGCTTCCTCCAAAATCGACAATGCATCCGCGCTTGCCATGGTGGAAGTGACTTGTTGCATGTCACTTTGCTGCGTGGTAACCATAATGTCTGAGAGCAAATTGCCAATGTTACCTAATTCCTCGCTTGCCTGAGGGAAAATACTGCACATTTCGTTGCTGATTCCGCCCAAAGCATTTTTTGCTGGACCCAAAATAGTGACTAAATCGCCCATTTCTGAGACCGTGCTAAGACGCATGGAAACGCTTTGCAGTGCGAGGGAGGCGTTGTTTAGGAATTTTTTGGCTTTTCGGAGTTCTGCCAGTTCGGTTGCGAGGATGTTGGCACGTGCGGTTTCCCGGTTGGTCATGGCTTTGACGACTCGGCTAAAGAGTGCGTCTTCGCGTGCTTGGAAGCGTGCTACTGCAGCGTCAAGGTTTCGGGTCTGCATGTCTAGACGCTGGGTGACTTGTGCGATTTGGGTTTTTATGGGTTCTTGTTTTTTGCCTACGTTTAGAATTTTTGAGGTAACTGTTTCCTCTTTTTCTTTAGGTTTCCACCTGTCAATAAATCCCCTAACCACAACAATCACACAAACCCCATTAGAAGCGGATGATAAAAGACTTGTTTTAAACAAAAAGGTATAAACCCGCCCCATGAAGAAACTGTTTTTTCTCCCTAAATTTAAAGCCACACGGCTCAATAGGCTGAATCTTTGCGGTTTCTCATGGGAAAAAAATAAAATTAGTATTTAAGCAGTCAGCGTTTGAAGGGCTTTTTGTGCCCACTCATTATCATGCAACAGTGCCCGACCAATTGCTACCAAGTCCACTTTGCCCATCCGCACAAGATTGTCAGCAAATTCTGGCTGCGTGATTGCACCTACTCCAATAATGGGCACGTGGGTTTCTGCTTTGACGGCTTCTGCCTGCGGGATAAAGTAGCCTGAGATATGCTGGAGTTGCTTTGGGTTGCTTCCACACATGCCACCTGACACGTCCAAAATGTCCACGCCTGCTGCTTCAAGTTTTTGCGCGAAAATTATTGCTTCTTGCGCGTGGTTGCCGTTTGGTGCTAAATCATCCGCGCCCAACCGATACAGCAGCAATTTGTCACCCAGTGCCTTTTTGACCTTCTGCGTTACCAACAAAGGAAAGGCCATGCGTTTCTCAAGTGAGCCCCCAAACTCATCCTCACGCTTATTGAGCAATGGTGAGAAAAATTGGTTAAGCAAGTAACCGTGAGCACCATGGATTTCTACTCCGTCAAAGCCAGCTTTTAGCGCACGTTCTGTGGCGGCAACAAACGCCTCAGATATGGCGTAAAGTTCCTCGATTTGGAGCATTCGGGTTTTTCCGCGGTCGCTGGGTCCAGCAGGTTTTGCACTGATAACTTTCTCATTTGCAACGCCTCCTGCATGGCTAATTTGCACCACAGCAGGTGCACCCACTTCGTGAATAGCGTTTGCAAGCGCCTCAAACCCGGAAATTAAGCTGTCACTGTAGATACCGAGTTGTTTGGGTCCGATTTTGCCCATAGCTTCAACGTATGCATGCTCAACGATAGGTAATCCGATTGCGCTGCTGCGTCGTGCATAAAAGTTGATGAGTCGTGTGGTGACTTCGCCTTGGAAGCTTGCCCTGCCGCTTTGCATTGGGGGCATTACGATGCGGTTTCGCAGCATTATGTCTTTAACTGTTAGGGGGTCTTGGAGGCGGGGCATAGTGTTTCGAGACTTATTGCTTCTGTGCCCTATTTGAACTAGTTGGATTAAATCTTGCTTGTTGCCCTGTCCTCTATTGCTTGTTCAACAATGGCTTTTTCCATGAGACTTAGAAGCGCACTGTTCAGGTTGCCGCCGAAGTAGGGTTTAACAATTTTTTGGGCGAATTCTTGGAGTAGATTAGCGGAAACGCTGTGAAGCGTTAAATCCACCCGCAAATCCCCTGGGGTTGCGAATTGGGTTTCCGTCATGCTTGTTCACGGGCAGCGTTATCGCCGTTTTTGTTTAAAAGATGCGTGTCCAAACTGGTTTATTGGACTGGGGAGAGGTAAGTTAAAGAAAGGTGTTGTGGGTTTTCACCCAGTGACTGGTTTATTGTTACCTATCGTTTTAGTACAAAACGCCAAATACCAATAACCGCGGCGCCTATGATGATTACGACGATAACAACTATTACCCATGTACCCAGCGGATCGCCTGATGCAGGAGTAGATGCAGGTGTTGGTGTTGCGGGAGTGTTGATTGCTACTGTGCTGCTTCCTGTGTTGCTGCCAGCGGAAACATTGATTATTATTGAGCCAGTAGTGTTCAGGGTTACCTGTCCGGTCCAGACGCCGTCAACAAACGAGCCTGAAACAGCAGGGCTAATAGTTCCTTGGCTCGTGGTCAGGTTAGCTGTTCCCGTGAAGCCCACAACTGTGTTCCCGTAGGCATCTTTTGCCGTGACTGTGATATTGAAGGCGGAGTCCACATTTGCGGAGTCTGGTACAGAGACTGCGAAGTGGTCAACTGCTGCGGGGGTAACGGTGAGAGTTGCCGTAACAGTTTTGCTATTGTATGTTGCTTCAATTGTGTAGACGCCGGCTACTGTTATGTTTATTTCATTCCCAGAATAATCAGTTCCGTTCACTTTGAAGGATGCAGCCACATTAGATGCTATGAGGTTGCCGTATTGGTCGTAACTATCAACCGTGTAGACTTGTGAGTCGCCGGCTGTTATGGTTGCACCAACTGGACTAATTGTAAGATGGTCTAAAGGTGCCGTATTAACAATTAAAGAGGCTGTGGAAACTGTTGAACTTACTGTTGCAGTAACTATCCAGTTTCCAGTTTTTTCTGCTGTGTAAATGTTATTGCTCCATGAACCGCCTGCAGTACTGTTAATGCTCCAAACTACCACGTCCGTAACATCCCAGGTGTTGTCGTACGCATCATAAGCGGTTGCAGTGAAGGCTTGAGTGTTTCCTGCAGTGATTGCAGACTCAGATGGACTTAGAATCAGATGGTCTATTGCTGCAGGATTTATCGTGAACTGGGTTGATATTGGTGTTGCGTCTTCAGCGGTGATGGTAATTTCTGGAGTGCCGACAGTGGTGTCTTTGTAGTAGACGATAGCTTGGCTTGAACCCGGCAAAACAGTAAGACTAATTATTTGGTTTGTGCCTGCTGCGTCGCTATAGAATGTGCCTGTGGTCGAGTTTGATGCCAAGTTTACGGTGAATCCTGTGGTGACAGCGCCAAGAGAATCGTGTAGTTCAATTATTATGGCTGTTGAGAGTTGGTTTGCAGCTAAAGTTTGGCTCTCACCATCAATGAAAACCAGATGCAAAGCGTTTTCTGTACTGTAAGGATGGTAATCAAAGAAGGTGTTGTTACCAAAAACATCAAACGGGGTGTCGATAAAGCCGTCTTGGTCTGCGTCTGCTCCAATCTGGCTGGGTCCTGTGCCGTCTGGATATGCCCAATAGTTACCGCCAATCATGCTACCAGCACCATAAACCCGTACACCCGGTTGTATTGTCGTGTTAAAGTGTAGGATACTGTCAATTGTAGATGTTGAGGTGCTGTCGGGGTGAATGTATGTTGTGTCGTTAATGTAATTGTTGAAGAAGAATAGTTGGTCATTAAAGTTATTCGTGTTATCTGTTGATAGGCTCAGGGTGAAAGCGTTGTTTTCAAAAATGTTGCCATAAACATAGATGTTATTTGAGTTAGCGTTAGTATCTTCAATTGCTACTGCCCCAGCAGAATAATCAACCAAATTATTATTCATCAATCGACTGCTACATAGGGTAATGTTAGAATCAATCGTGGTTAAACCACCAAAGACATTGTTGTTTATGGTTGTGTTCGTTATTGTCAAGTTATTTGAATCAACTAAGAAAAATCCAAAAGCATCATTGTCACTTATTATTGAATTTACAATTGTAAAATTGCCCAAGTTTTCTGAGTACACACCATCATCATAGTTGTGGTTTAATGTTGAGTTGGTAACTGTGAAGTTACCTGAATCAATTAAACACAAACCACACCAATTGTTGTTCAGGTTTGAGTTTGTTATTGTAAAATTACCTGAACTATCAGTGAACACACCATAATCGTAATTGTCATTTAAGGTCGAGGTTGTTATGGTGAAGTTACCTGATGATTCATAGGTGGTCACGCCGTCCCAACCATTATTGTTTAAAGTTGAGTTCAGGATTGTAAAGAAACTTGAGCTTATACTGTAAACGCCACTTCGCTGCTCGTTATCGTTAAAGACTGAATCTATAATTGTGAAGTTGCCTGAATCCTCAACCTCCACGCCGCACCAATAATTATTGTTCATGGTTGAGTTCATTATTGTAAAGTTGCTTGAACTTGTAGCATTCACGCCATCCCACCCGTTGCCGCTTAGGATTGAACCCGCAATTGTAAAGTTGCCTGAATTTTCAGCGTACAAGCCATTATAATCATTGCCGCTTAAGGTTGAATTCACGATTGCGATGTTGTTTGAATCCCCAACATTTAACCCATGGTTATTACCCGTCAGGTTCGAATTTTGGATTGTAATGTTACTTGAAGAATCTGCGGCTATACCAGCAGCATAAGGAGTGTTAGTTATGTTTGAATTCTGAACCAAGAGATAGTTTGAGTTTGTAGAGTATATGCCCACATTGTTACCACTCATGGTTGAATTTATGATTGCATAGTTGCTCTCATCAGTTATAATCCCTGCACTATTGCCATCCAGGTTTGAGTTCGTAATCGTGAAATTGCTCAAACTAATGGTCATTGCTCCAGCGTTGTTGTTTAGAGTAGAATTTGTGAATGTAAAGTTGCTTGAACTAGCAGCGAAGGCTACGATGATATTGTTGTTTAGTGTTAAATTATTGGCTTCAAAGTTATTCGCTTCAACAAGATATACTCCAAATAGATTGTTTCTGTTTATCAGAGAGTTAAGGATTGTAAGATTACTTGAACGTTCTGAGTACACACCAAAATAATTACGGGTTAGAGTTGAATTTACGATTGTGATGTTGCTGGCATCATTTGCTACTATGCCATTGAACCCATTTTGTATGTTGAGTTTCTCTAAGGTTACATTTGACCTGTCAACAGCAATTTCTACCACAGCATTATCAAGTATTGACGCGGATATCAGTATATTTTGCCCATCAACAACCACATTGTCAGCGTCTATGGTTAATGCTGTTCCACTGCCTGCAGTCCAAGTGCCGGTGCCAACAATCCGATAGTTACCGCTACTGGAAATTGTATACGGCAATGTAATATCGGTCCAGGTTGCTGCCTTTGCAGGTTCAGAATAAATCACAAAACAAGCGGTTAACAATAACAAAGTTAAAGATAAAGAGAACAAGCGGTTTGTTACTTTCATCTCACGCACCACAGCGCTACTATGTGAGCTTATTGCACTTAAATCTTAAGCCCTTTAAAACAAACATTAAATTGGACATATCTGCAAATTTAAAAAGTATCAGGGAACTGGTTTAGGGGCTAATTTTTCGCGTAAGCGGTCAACGGCGGTAAATCGTAAACCGCTTCTTTGCAATGCCACTAGTACACCTGTTCCTATGAGTGCTCCACATAGGCAGTTGAGTGAATCCGCAATTGCATAATATAATGTTAATGGTGCCCACCACATATACATTTCAGGCACACCCCAACCCATGACCCAAACGCCAATGTTGTTTCCTGTCGCAACGTCTCCACCTATTCTTGCAGTCCACGCCAGACACCAAAGTGCCGCTACAACGTATTTTTTGTCAAGAGTCACGATGGAGTTTATGATTTTCTTTCTAACGGGAGGCACCAGCAGGAAAACAAAAACGGGCACGAACTCCCAGAGTATGATGGGCATGAGTTGATAGTATGCGAAGGGGTGAGCTAGCCAGATTGCGAGTTGAAGGGTAAGCAGGATTGTTGCTTCTTTCCATCGGTTGTATAGAAGTAAGCCGCCCATGAGTGCTGACATTGTTGGAGCAAGAAAAGTTAGGAGGCCTATGGATGTTGCTGGGCTAACGTATGGGACGAGCATTCCGAAGATGAGCCCTGCGGCGGTTCCGTATATTGGTCCAAGAAGTGGCGCAGTCATGCTTGAGAGTAGTATGCTTGATACTGTGATGGTGGCTCCTGTGCCAAATATGGGGTATGCGGGGATGATTGATGTGACAAGGAGCAGGGCTGTCCATGTTGCGACTAACGCTATGGTTATTGTGGTGAAGGTTTTTTTGAGGTTTACTTGGTCGGTAACCATTTTTGTGCACCCCATTGTAATATTATTCTACGTGTTGTAATTTTTTACACTACAATATTAAAGTTTCCCAACAAAAAACATATACAAAACCACCCACAAATCAAACAAGAAGGCAACACTTTGAAAGCACTCCTAATCACAGGCACCCTTGCACAACCCATCGTAGAACAATACGCAAAAGAAAGCAACATAACCACAGAAATTTTAGCCCTAAAAACCCAAATCGCCGCATTCCTAACCCCCCAAACCATAAAAAACGCACTCCAAACACACAACCTCAAAGACATCAACATCATCCTAACCCCAGGACTAATGCCAGAAGACACCCAAACCATCACCGACACCTTCAAAATCCCCACCTTCAAAGGACCACGATACGCCGCAGACCTACCAGCCATTTTAGACTCTCTAAACGAAGTCACACTCTCCACAACCGTGCCCGCTGACGATATTTTACGGGAAAAACTGCAGCAAAAAGCCCTGCAGGAGTTGGAGCGTGTGGAACAAAATCGTGAGGAACTTCTCAAGCGTGAGGGCAGTTTACTGATTGGGGGTTTGGCGGTGAGTAAAGCTTTGCCCATGCGGGTACTGGCTGAAATCGTCGATGCACCGCTTTTAACAGATGAAGAGATTGCTAGGCAGGCTAAAGAGTATGTGCAAAATGGAGCAAACATGGTTGATATTGGGATGGTCGCAGGGAAAAACAGCCCCGAGGAGGCAAAGCGGGCTGTTTTGGCTGCTAAATCCGCGGTTGATGTGCCTGTTAGCATTGATACTCTAAAACCAGAGGAAACCAAAGCCGCCATTGATGCAGGTGTGGACTTAATTTTGAGCATTGATGAGGGCAACATGGAAGAATTGGCGTCTTACGCAAAACATGTACCAGTAGTCATCATTCCCTCCAACCAGCGCAAAGGCATCTTCCCCCGAACAGTAAAAGCCCGAGTGCAAATGCTTAATCGCTTAATCAAAAAAGCCCAAGAGTTAGGCTATGAAAAAATCATCGGTGACTTAATTTTGGAACCCACCAACATAGTAGAGTCCTTTTCAGCTTTCCGAGCTTTTGCAGAAAAAAACCCTACGACACCTCTGCTAATTGGTGTCTCAAATGTCACTGAGCTTTTCGATGCAGACTCTGTAGGCATTAACGCATTGCTTGCACGTTTATCCAGCGAGGTAGGAGTGGATATTTTGCTGGTAACGGAGAAAAGCCCTAAAACAAGAGGAACCGTAAGTGAAATCTGTCAAGCCGCTCGTATGATGTTTTTAGCAAAGAAGCGGGGCAGTGTGCCGCGGGATTTGGGGTTAGACTTGCTTATTTTGAAGGATAAAAATTCGCGGGAAATTCCTTATGACACAGCTTTAGAAGGTTCATCCAAAGTTTTAGTTGTTAAAGAGCAAGATTTGCCCTTCACGGTTGACCCAAAAGGGATTTTCAAAATTGCCCTTGACCGCCAAGAAAATCTCATAGTTGCATTGCATTTTAAATCCTTCGAAGCCGAAAAACCCTCAAGCATAATTAAAGGCAAAACTGCTGAGTCAGTGTTGGGGAAGATTTTGGCGTTGGAGCTTGTTTCGCAGTTTGGGCATGTAGCGTATTTGGGGCGCGAGTTGGGTTTGGCTGAGGTTGCGTTGATTACTGGGAAGGAGTATTTGCAGGATGGCGGCTTGTTTAGGGCTTGTGGTTCTTGAAGATGAGTGTTGATTTAACATAAAAATGTTAAAAATGAAAGGTTTTTTTACCGTTTTTTAAACGGTAAATTTTTTCTACAAAATCAGGGTTTTTTAAATTTTTGGGCTTTATTTAACGCCTTTTTGCTGGTTAGCCCAAGAGTTCGACCTTAGACAAGTTTTAAATACAGAATCAAGTCAATAATAGAAATCGAGGTTGGAAACGTGGCTAAAGCTGCAAAAAAGAAAACTAAAAAGACCGTTAAGAAAAAATAAGCTTTTTTCAAGCCTTTTTTCCATCATTTTTCTTTTCATAGCACACTATTTAAATAAAATGTGTAAACCAATCTTAAGATAAACTTATATTATCTTTTTTCCTAAAATTAGTTAAAGGTTATTTCATTTGGTTTCTTCTTCTGATGATTATTATTCAATTATTCAAGAAAAGGATTTACAAAGCACCAATAGCCAATCAGAAAGTAGAACAAGCAACCAACTAAACAACTACACATTAGACCTTGAACAACTAGTTAAGAAACAGAAAAAACAGCTAAAAGAAGCAGAACGCATGGCAGCAATTGGGCAAACCGCAGGCATGATTGGACACGACATCCGCAACCCCTTGCAGGCAATCTTAAACGAGCTGTACCTTGCAAAAAGTCAAGCCTTAGAAATATCTAACGGGGAAGTCAAGAATTCAATACAAGAAAGCATGCTCTTTATTGAAGAGCAGATAGCATACATCAACAAGATAGTCTGCGACCTGCAAGATTACGCTCGACCCCTAAAACCTGAAATAAAAGAAAACATCATCCAAAACTTAATCCAAGACGCAATATGCACAATCACAATCCCCAAAAGCATCCGAATCAAAGTAGCCTCAGATAAACACATGCAAACCGTCAAACTAGACGATTTTTTTACAAAACGTGTACTGGTAAACTTGTTGACAAACGCGATTCAAGCCATGCCAAACGGGGGAATCATAACCATAAAGACTTTCCCTCATGCAAACAATGCAATAATTACTGTGGAAGATACGGGCGTTGGGATACCTGATGAAGTGAGACATAAAATTTTCACTCCACTTTTCACCACGAAATCTAAAGGGCAGGGATTTGGTTTGGCTGTGGCTAAACGGTTAATTGAAGTTCAAGGGGGAACCATCAATTTTGAAAGCGAAAAAGGCAAAGGCACAAAATTCATAATCTGCTTCCCAGTGCACAGAGTGAAAAACAGAACCTTGCTGGATTATACACCCACATTAATCTAAAGCAGACAACCCAGAGCCGTAAAAAAAACTTTATCTTCCTATAGAATATTAGAAAGGTGGGAACGTGAAAGTTTGGAGAGTAACCCTTTAAGCATAAACATCGCAGGCATAAAGCTTGACAACCCAACAATGCTTGCCTCAGGCGTACTTGGGTACTCAGCGGAATCATTTAAACGCGTCATTAAAGGTGGCGCTGGTGCAGTAGTTACAAAATCCGTTGGGCTCGAGCCACGCGTAGGCTACCCTAATCCTACAGTGGTACAGACAGAAAGTGGCATAATCAATGCCATGGGACTCCCAAATCCTGGAATCAACTATTTTACTGAAGAAATCAAATTCACAAAAACCATTATGCACGAACCCCTAATTGTAAGCGTGTTTGGTTACTCAGCTGAGGAATATGCGGAGGTCGCCAAAAAAGCTGTTGAAGCAGGCGCAGACGCTGTGGAACTAAACGTTTCCTGCCCACACGTAAAGCAAACAGGCTCAGAAATCGGAACTAACCCCAAAATCCTCCGCGAAGTGGTCAGTGCAGTTAAAGCACAAATAAAAGCCCCCCTTATCGTAAAGCTTTCCCCAAACGTTTCCGACATCACCGAAATCGCCCAAGTTGCCGTAAAAGCAGGCGCAGACGCACTCACAGCCGTAAACACACTCAAAGCCATAGCAATCGAGACAGAAACCCAGTTGCCCATCCTAAGCAACATCCGTGGTGGCTTATCAGGACCCGCAATGAAACCTGTGGCGCTTCGTTGTGTGTATGATATTGCTGAAAAAGTTGATGTGCCCATTGTTGGCTGTGGTGGCGTATCGGATTGGCGTGATGCTGTGGAGTTCTTTTTGGCTGGGGCGTCTGCGGTTCAGGTAGGTACTGCGATTGCAACGGAGGATGTTGCAGTTTTCAAAAATATTACTCGTGGAGTAGAATCATACTTGAGAAAAAAACATGCAAGGAGCGTACAAGATATTGTCGGCTTGTCCCACCGCAAATAACACCCTAAGAGTAAACCAAATCGTCAGAATCGAAACAGAGAGCCCCTCAGTGAAAACCTTCATCATGCCAGACAAACTCTGCACCAAAGCCAAACCCGGACAATTCATCATGCTCTGGATACCCGGCATAGACGAAATCCCCCTAAGCATCCAAAACGTAGAAAACGGGCTGGTTACCGTAGCAGTAAAAGCCGTAGGTGACGCAACACGACACATGCACAACCTTGAAGCAGGCGCAACCGTGGGCATGCGAGGACCCTTCGGAACAAGTTTCACGCAGAGCCGCGGCAGAGTGCTCCTTGTTGGAGGCGGAACAGGAACCGCGCCACTCCTATTTCTGGCAAAACAACTCCAAGAAAAAACCGAAAAACTCGCCTTCGTAACAGGCGCCAAAACAAAAAATGAACTCCTCTTCATTGACGAATTAAATGGTGTGTGTAACGAAAAAAGCCTAATCACAACCACTGACGATGGCACCTATGGACTGCAATGCATGGTCACTGAGCCATTGGCTAAATTGCTTGACCACGAAAAATTTGACATGATTTACACTTGCGGTCCCGAAGTTATGGTGAAGAAAATCTTTGAGTTAACCGAGCATCGCAAGTTGCCCCTGGAAGCCAGCCTTGAACGATTAATGCGTTGTGGGATTGGATTGTGTGGTAGCTGCGTGATTGGCAAGTACCGCGTGTGCAGGGATGGACCTGTTTTTACGGCGGCTCAGCTTCGTGAGATTAAGGATGAGTTGGGAATTTCTAAAATAGGCTTTGATGGCTCAAGAATCCCCATCTAATTTGCGGTTAAACTGCCCCTTCTTCTTTTTAGTTGTTAATGGTAAAGTTTCTTAACATAACCTAAAGTAGCGCAGTAATCGCATGCAATCATTTTCTTGCGTACAAATAAAGCGGTTCAGCTTTGAGCAGGTTTAGAATGCGAATGGTTTGGGTATCAGTTAATTTACAGGTTTTAGGGTCATTTAGGAAAGGCAACTTCTCGGGAGCGTTCTGCATTATGTGCAAATCTTCCCAGGTTACCTTCACGTTTTCAGAGATGCTTTCTTCCTCAATATCCATTGCCCATGCGCCCGCGTCCAGTTCTGTGCCGCCCTCAGTTAGCGAGGTAAAGGGACCCAGCAGACTTTTGTCATCAGTATTGTAGAGGAAAAGTACGGTGCCTTGAATGATTTTGGCTGTCGGCACACTTTGCCTGTCTGCGCAGGTGAACTTGTGTTGGCGAAGGCAGGTTTGCTGCGTAGAATTGTTACAAAATAAGACATAACCAAAATACATAATTATTCATAAGATAAAACCTGCTTATAAACAGTTAAAACACGTTAGGACAGACAAAATGAGGATAACCTTGAAAGGGCGGGTTATATTGGTGATTGGATTTTGTGGTCTTAATTGCCTGTTTTTGTTCCTAAATACCCGTTTTTTGAGTTGGCTTTTGATTAGTTGGAAGACATTTGAGACAAACGTTATATAATTGGGTATTGTTTTGAAGTGCTTGGAGAGCAAAATCTTTGATTGCACAAGATATCCTACAAGTTATTTATGCCCCCCATAAAGCATTCAAAAAGATACTTGAAAAACCAGGCTATTTAGCTGCACTTATAGTCCTAATAATCTTCGTTATTGGCCAAGTTGCCACCAACACGGTTTACTCTCAAAGAGCATACTTTGAAGATGTAGTTCCCAATGTCAGCGCGGACACGTATAACCCGTGGACAAGCTACACGTCATACTGGCAGGGAAGTTCAGGCCTTAACGTAAGCCTTAACACAGCAGATTACATAGGAATCGATACAGTAACCGCGCAGCCGTATCTAAATACGACAAGCATCCAATTCACAGGCAACAGTTTAAACAATGCAACCCTTGAGCTTGCTAATTTCGGCCAAAATGTAGACGCCACAGCTTATGACCAGTTAGCCCTAAGCATAAAACAAAATTCACCAGCTGTTGCTCCTCAATCAGTAACATTAACTCTTTATTCAATCGATGATTCCAGTTTCACTAGAACCTTAACAGCCAACTTTACAGCCACAACTCTTGGACAATGGAACAACCTAACCGTTCCACTTGGCACATCAGATTGGACAACCTCTGGAACCCAAGCAACCTGGGAAAACATTACAGGCTTAAAATTGGATTTCACATGGGTAAATGATTCGACGGTTGACATTTTAGTTGACGGAGTATTCTTCAGAGGAGTCTTCAAAGATTACATTTCATTCAGTGGCTCACTATTCTATGTTCAATCCTTACTAAGCGCAGTAACACCATTCCTGATTCTTTGGCTCTTATTCACTGCAACAATCTACCTCATAATCAAAGGCTTAAAAGGCAACATTATCTGGAAACCCCTAATGACTGCTGTTGGAGTAGCAATGATACCGCTAGCTATTGAATCATTCATAATGCTAGGAGTCTACGCAGCATTCATACCCAACATTTACTACCCCATAGAAGTATGGACAAACATTCAAGGTCCCGCAGCAGTTGCAGCATTTAACACCATAAACTCTCAGTTGGCATTAGTATCTAACATAAGCTTAGCTGTTCAATTAGCAGTTTACGTTTGGCTTGCAGCATTAGGTAGCTTCATCGTTAAAGAATTAACAGAATACAGCTGGGTAAAAAGCGCGATGGTCGCTGCTGGAGCTGTAGTTTTAACGGTGATAATCAGCGATATCCTATCTCTACTTGGGTTCTAAGAGCCCAAAAAGATTTTTTTTCTTTTCTTTTTTATTCTTGATGCGGTTAGCAAGATTTATATAAATTGAAAGAGCACTTGGACGTGAACAGTTTACTGTAAGGTAAAGACTGATTAAAGGGTGAAAAAACTTTGGATATTAAAGATTTAAGAGATGGAATGAAAAAGGTTGACGTGCAAGCAACAGTGGTTGAAAAAGGCAACCCCCGAGAAGTTAAATCCAGATACAGCGATGACCTTCTAAAAGTTGCTGATTCACAAATAGCAGATGAAACAGGAAGCATCAAACTAACGTTAGGGAATGAACAAATCGACCAAGTTGCAGTTGGAGACACCATAAAAATAGAAAACGGCTACATAACAAGCTTTAAAAGCGAAATCCAACTCAACATTGGAAAATTCGGCAAAATGACCAAAGTCTAACTGCCGCTTTCCCATTTAATTTTTAACTTGTTTTTAAATCATTAAAAAACTCCAACAAATCAACCGTCGAGTACCCATTTTCATCTTTTAAGCCCTGTTTAGCGGGTGGATTCTCTAAATAGAAGGGAATTCTGTTGATTATGCGCTGCTGAAAAGTCGGTTCAAACGGATTCTTATAAAATACGCCGATTGGGATATGGTCGCCCCATTCCCGAGCTTTGTTAAGAGCAGCGGTTTTCTTTTGGAAAATCTCTGTCTCGCTGTGAACTTCGGGGTCAAACCCTTCCTGCTCAAGCTTGTAGAGTCGTGGTTGTGGTTTGCCTTCGGCGTCTTTGCGGTCTAATCCAGCGTACCAGTCCTTAGTGTTAATGTCGTTATAGGTTGGGCAAGGCTGCAAACACTCAACTAGAGCCAACCCCTTGTGGGCTATTGCTTGTTTGATGGTTTCTTTTAGGTGCATCACGTCAAAGGCGTATGAACGGGCAACAAACGTATAACCTGCCGTAACCGCTAACGCTACGGGGTTTACTGCTTCGTTAATGTTTGGGTTAGGTAATGATTTGGTTTGCATTCCCAGTTGCAGTGTCGGTGAAGCTTGCCCTTTAGTTAAACCGTAAACGCCGTTATTGTAAACCAGATAGGTCAAGTCAAGGTTTCTTCTACCAGCATTCACAAAGTGCCCCGCGCCGATTCCCAGACCATCACCGTCACCGCCGACGCAGACAACTTCAAGGTTTGGATTGGCAACTTTTATGCCCATAGCAAACGGCAAAATCCGCCCGTGTAGCGTATGGACACCGTTGGCTTTAATAAAATGGGGAGTTTTGCTTGAGTTGCCTACGCCTGAAACCACCACAACCTGATGATTTTCAAGGTTAAGCTCAGCTAAAGCCATGTGTAGTGCGCTAAGGATTCCAAAGTCGCCGCATCCGGGGCACCAATCGGGGTAAACATCGTTTTTATAATCTGCCATTTTATGCTCCATCCATTAACACTTGTCGCTCTTTTGCTTTTCCTGTTACTATATTTTTTAGGGCACAGTAAACCTCAGTTGTCGTCATGGGTCTACCACTGTATTTTAGCACAGTAAAGTTGGGTTTAACCGCAGTTTTCTCAGCCACTACGCTTGCAAGCTGGGCGGTTGCGTTGTCTTCTATGTCGATTATGTGTTTTTTGCATCTAAGCATCTTGGTAATGTAGTTTGAGGGGAAGGGAAGAATCATGCGAACCTGCACAAACCCAAACCCAAAACCCTCAGCTCTTAACCGCTCTATAGCCTCAATAATTGCACCTTTTGGTGAGCCCCAACTAATCACAATGTTCTCAGCGTTTTCGTCTCCAAAAAAGTTAGCCTTAAATGAATCAGGCACCTCACGCTCAATTAAATCCATTTTTTTAAGCCGCTTCTCCATCATTTTAGTCCTGATGAAGGGTTCCTCGCAGATGTTACCCAACTCGTTATGCTCATCACCAGCATGCCAATGTACCGCATTTTCTGTACCCAAAAACGCCCGTGGAGAAACCCCGCTTTCGGTAAACAAGAACCGCTTGTACTGCTTACCCTCCAAGTCTTGCTCGGTTACGATTTGTCCACGGTCAATTTTGATTTTGGAGTAGTCAAAGTTGGGGTATGTTTGGCTGCAGTTGGCCATAGCTTTATCCAGAAGGTGAATCGTGGGCATCTGATACTTTTCTGCCAAATTAAAAACTTCAGCAGCATCAAAAAAGCATTCAGCAATATCGCCTGATGCTAAAATGATTCTGCCAAACTCGCCGTGTCCCGTATGCATGGCAAACCGTAAATCCTGCTGACTATGCCGAGTGGGCAATCCAGTTGCAGGTCCACCACGCTGATACATCGTCACAACAACGGGAACCTCATTGTTTCCAGCCCAGCTCAACCCCTCAGCCATCAAACTAAACCCGGGACCAGAAGTGCTCGTGGCAGCTCTTGCCCCCGCTAAACACGCACCCGAGGCAGAGTTTATGGCGGCGATTTCGTCCTCGGTTTGAATCACAATAACTGATTCCTGCCCAATGCGGGTTTTTAGTAGTTCGTGGGCTTCAAGGTATTCACTCTCGTCCGCTGCTGGCGTAATCGGATAATAGGTTTGTACTCTACAACCCCCCAATACTTTGCCCATCGCTACAGCTTGATTTCCTGTAAGGAAAAGTCGCGGCTCGCTGGCGCCGATGTTTTCCAGTTTATGCTTGAAACTGCCCTGGAAGGTTTTTTGGGCATAATCGTAGGCGACGTTTAGGGCGGTTATGTTCATTTCGGCGATTTTTGGTTTGAAAGTGGCGTGGACTGCTTGCTCTACCAGTTTACGGGGGTATTTTAGCAGTGCAAAGGAGATGCCGATTGTTAGGACGTTTATCATTTTGGTAAGTGTGCTGATTTTTTCGATTTGCAGTTTCTCGCCCACTTGCTTTAGCAAGTCCATGTAAGGAACAGGGAAGATCTGGACGCCTTTCTGCTTGGCGTAATTGAGGAAGTCGTTTATGGTTTCGCCTACGCCGTTTTCCGCCATGAACCCTTGCAAGTAATCTTTATAGTCTGGACCAAACGTTGGAATCCCTGTTAAAACATTAGTTTCTAAAAAGCGGGAATCAACAATCACGCCGCCACCTGCAACCACCTCAGTGATATGCCGCACAACTGTTTCAGCATCAAAAGCCGCCAGCAAATCCACATCCGCAACATTCGCTAAAATCTGCTGCTTACACACGCGCTGATGAAAATAACTGTGCATTGTTTTGATGTTTGAGTGATATTCACGTCTGCCGTAAACCCACAAGCCACCGTAGCCGCATGCACGTCCAAAAATGTTGGCTGCCGTGTCAACGCCGCTGCCTTGTGGTCCACCTGCCATCCAGTTTAAACTCTCAACTACCATAAACTCATATCCTAAGATTAGTTACCCGCCTGTTGCTCTTGCTTGCCCGATGCAGCAGGTGCATTTGTTGGTTTCTCCACAGTAGGGACAAACGCAGGTGCAGTCATCAATGAAGTTTCCGCATCGGGGGCAACGAGGTTCTTTAGTTTTACCCATAAGCATCAAGCTCGGGAAAATAAACAAGTACTAAAGAGACAAAAAAGGAAGAAAAAGGTTTTGTTACTTGGCGTAGTCGTCAAATGTCCAGTAGTGCTCTTCTTCCTGCAAAACAATATCCTCAAACATACGCCGAGTCGTTGTGTCGCCACGTTTTAGGGCTTCAGCAATAATTTGGCGGTACAATAGGATAGTGTCGGCTTCAAGTGCACGGTCAAGAGTTATGAAATCCATCGCGGTTTCACCCACCACTGGCAAGGGATCAGGATTATAAACTGCTTCGCCTTCAAGCAGGTAGATGCGCTCACTGATTTTTTCTAGGTGATCCATTTCTGCCATGAAAATGTCTTTGAGGATTTTGCTTATCACAGAGGCTTTGTTAGCATCTTGAATAGTTTCTAAAGGTGTATCTTTCATTCGCAGGTCAAGTAACGCAGCTTTCTCATGTTGATTAGTGTATTGGACTATCGCGGTGATTTCTGAGGCAACTGCCTTGTTGAGAAGTGCAAAGTAGTCATCGGTGAAAATCTTGCGCCATTCTGGCATGGGTACTTTGCTTGACTCGTCAGCTTCATCTTGAAAGCTGGTGTATTCTTGGAATTTGAAAAGATGCTGTTCTTCTTCGCTGTAGATTCGCTCAAACATCTGCTTTGTTTCCCAATCACCCATCTCTTCAGCTTTAGCGATGATTTGCCTGTATAAGACTAAGGCTTCTTCTTCGGCTTTAGCACCAAGTTTTGCGAACTCACTGATGCCGTTGCCGATGGTGACTTTGCTGGCTTTGGTGGTTGCTTTGCCTCCAAGATAGTATATGCGTTCTGTGATGTCTGCGGCATGCTTCATTTCAGTGATTGCGGTTTCCCGAAGGAATGCGCCAACCGCGTCGTAAGTTGTTTTGTCTAAAAGTATATTCTCGGGAAGGGTTTTGCGGATGAGTTTTTCCATTTTTCCATGCTGCAAAATGTACTGTACGGAAACTTGAAGTTCGCGTTCAACCGCTTTGTTTAAAAGTTCGATATATTCAAGAGAAAATTTGACTGCCAAAATTAATCACTCTCTACAAAAGAAAAACTTTATCCCAAATATAAAATTTTTTATGAATTAGTTGAATCAAAAGCAACCAACAGAAAACCTGTTTAATGTACTAATAAGCTCCAAACCACACTATCCATTTATAATGTTTTGTGGTTTGCCATCTATGAAGCCATGAATATTGCTGATTGTTCCGTTAATCAGCCGCTCAAGGGACTCGCGACTGTTAAAGGCACAGTGAGGCGTAATAATCACATTATCCAACCGCAAAAGAATATGCTCCCGTAACATCGTTGCCAACTTTTCCCGTGGAACATCATCCAACAACAACTCAGCTTCTTCCCGAATCAGCGTCTCCTCCTCCAGTACATCTAATCCTGCACCACCTAGCCGCGCTTCAACCAAGGCTTCAGTGAGCGCTTGAGAATCAATCAGTCCACCCCTTGCAGTGTTAATTATGATTGCTGTTTTCTTCATTTTGCTAATTGTATCCTCGTTGATGAAATGGCGGGTTTCATCGTTTAGAGGCAGGTGAAGCGTTAACACGTCAGCTTCTGAGAGAACCTTTTCTGCTTTTTCGTACTTAAAACCTAAGGAATCCGCCAAAGCATGATTAGGAAAACTGTCAAAAGCCAAAACATGCATTCCAAAACCTTTTGCAATCTCGATGACTTTTCTGCCAATTCTGTCCGTGCCTAAAACACCCAAAACCTTGCCCGCCAAATCAAACCCGCTAACCCCTCTGCAGGTAAAATCACCCTGCCGCGTCCGCTCATAGTAATCATGTATCTTTCGTGAGAGAGAAAGAATTAAGGCAAAAGTGTGCTCAGCCACGGTTGTTTCAGCATATAGTGGGACATTGCAGACTTGTATGCCTTTTTCTTTGGCGGTGGCTATGTCGATGTGGTCGTAGCCTGTGGAGCGTGTGGATATTAGGCTCAGGTTGGGGAGTTGTTCTATCAAGTTACGGGTTATGTTGGAGTAGATGAAAACTGAGAGGATTTCTGTGTCTTGGATTTTTTGGATGCTTTGCTGGTCTAGGGCTTCATTATTGAGGAGGAGCTCCTGGTTTTTTAGTCCGTTCTGGATGAATTTGCGTTCCCAATCTTGAACTTCAAAAAAAGCAATTTTAAAAGTTCATCACCACAAAAATGCTTAAAGGCAGCTATGAGTGATAAAAAATTTCTTTATTTAAGGGGTTGTAGCATCAACTTGAGACAACAAAATTTCATAAAACGGGATTTTTACATATTTGTAATTCAGAAATTATAAAACTGCATTGTTACTATTCCAAATTCGACTGAAACTATAAAACAAAAAACAAACTCATTGAAAAGATGATAACCTTGAATAACCCGTTTAGGCTGATTTCATCCTTCTTCCCTCAAAAATCTGGCAAAATAAAATGCAAAAACTGCGGCTATGCCTTCTCAAAAAAAGATGTTCCAATCAGTGGTTGGAACGACCACCGCCACGGTTTTCACAGACATTGCCCAAACTGCAATATAACTGTATAATTTTTTATTTCACAAAAAACGCCCAGACAAACTAAATAACTAATCACGCCACACTAAGAAATAGATTTAGAGCATGTGCTAAGTTTTGGTTGTTGTTTGCGGGTAAGTTTAGGACTTCTTAGTGTGCTACGCTGCGCAGTTGTTTTGCCTCAATTTCGAGGCATTCATCGCAGAGGTCAGAATTTGGTCGTCTAGAGCGTCTTTGGATGACAGCGCGGGGGTATTGCTTGCATTCTTTGTACCAGTGCCACCTATCAGGAGCGGGGCCTTTTACGTATTCTTCCACTCTATAAACCCTCAAAAATAAACTATGGCACAACTAATATTAGAGATTTTTGATTCAGGTAAAACTATAATGTGTCAACTGCCCGTAAATGAACAAAAACAAGTCATAAAATGAATAACATAACAACGTTAACATACGAATAAAAAAGAGAAAAAAGAGCTAAAGCAACGATTCATAGATTTTGCTTGTTTCCTCAGCAACCTTACGCCAAGTGAAAACATCCAACACACGTCGCCGACCGTTTTCACCCCAATTCTGGGCTTTCTCAGGATTCCTAAGAGCAGCCATGATACCCCATGCAATATCCGCAGGGTCTTCACCGTTAATATGCACGCCACTCTGTTCGGCACCACTGCTTACCACTTGCTCTTTAAAGCCGACAACACCACGCGCTCCAACAACTACGGGTTTCTCCATAGACATTGCCTCCAAACTAACAATGCCAAATGGTTCATAAACTGAAGGAAAAACGCACACTGTTGAAGCAGCATAATGTAGGATGCGTTCTTTTTCGGAGACAAAATCAAATCGGTAAACGATGTTGTTTTTTATTCCTAGTCGTTCGGCGGTTTCCACTATGTCAGCTTGTTCGTCGCCTTTGCCAAGAATAACCAGTTTAGTGTTAGGAAACTCTTTTAGAACAATCGGCATCGCCTGCAACAAGTTACGCACGCTCTTCACCCAGGTTAATCTACCAATAAAAAGCACCATGTTCCAGCCTGGAGGAAGACCATAACTTGCCCTTAGCGCGTCAATATCTTCCTTGCTGACTTTGCGGGGGTCATAAACTTCAGGGTCAACTCCATTCCAAACAACGCTGATTTTTGAAGGGGACCAGCCATGCTTAACTAGATCATCCTGCATAGCATGACTAACAGTAATTACGCGGTCAGCATTCTGAGCCATAGCCCTCTCCAAATGCGACACAACTTCTGAACCTGAACTGCCACTTCTACCCCATTCTGTGCTGTGTGTGTGGAAAACAACAGGGATTTTTGATTCATTCTTTATTATCAGCCCTGCAATGCTACTTAGCCAGTCGTGAACACAAACCATGTCAAACTTGTATTTTTCTTTGAGAATCAGGCTGTTGAGAAATTTTGTTGCACTTAGAACGTTGTAGATGAATATATCGTTGAATAGTTTAATGTTTGTACCCCACTTTTTAAGGTCATCAACCACAAAAAAGGGCCAGACGTTGCTTGCATCGGCGATTATGGGTCGATGCACTTCAACGCCCTTTAGGATTTCCCGAGTTTTCAACCCGTTATTGTTTAGTGTAAAGACTGAAACATCGTGACCAATATCCACGAATTGATGGGTGATGTTTTCTGCGTATGTTCCTAAGCCACCTACAAGTTGAGGCGGATACTCCCAAACAAAAAAGCCTATCCTCAAAACAGTAACCTCATAATTAGAATACCTAATAATTGAAAGCTACTTATATAATATGCAGGTACGCCTCGGCGTTAAGCTGTTAACCTTTTTCAGCAACGGTTTTAAATTAGAAAAGCCTTGGTTTAATTGGCGCAAAAATACTTTTTTAGGTTTGAAAAAAAATAATGGTTGAACCCACCATATATCATGTTAAAACGGATGTTCCAGCAAGTTATGTTGAGAAACTTTTTGATTTCATCCACAGCCAATACTTGCTATCTCAAAAAGAAAGGTTCACCAATTTTAACAGACAAACAACCAACCAGCAAGATTACCTAGCATACACTGTGACTGATAACACGGGCAAAATGCTAATGCAGGTTGAAGCAAAAAGCGACGACCCCATCGAGATAAAAGTTACACCGCTTGAGTCAAATGTAACCCAAACCATGATGGAAGAAGCAAAACAAGACATAGTTATCGCGCTACAGCTCTTTGAAGAACACGCAAGAAAAGCAACCTTGTATTTTGCTTGGCGGGAAGGCGAAGAAATAGTTCCTGAGGCTTACACAAAACCCGAAAAATCATTTAACAGGCTTTTTCTTGAGACCCAAATTCTCTTTTTCATCGTTTTCATAGTTTTTGGTACCTTCATCTTTATTGTGCTTTTAACAGTCAGTCCTGAAATTTTCTGGATAGCGCCGCTTGTTCTAATTGCCGTACAATTTGTTTTCGTTTTTTACTCAACTGCATTTATTGGAAGAACAGCCGACTGGAAAATTACTGCGGCCAACCCAACTATTCACCTTTTAGAGCTTTATTTGCCATCTGGAGATAAAAGCAAGTATTCAAAAGACCAAATTAGAGCAATAAAAAAAGAAATCTATGATGAAATAATCGCCACCAAAGGACAAAACGACATAGTTGAAGCTCAAAAAATCTTCTGCAAACATGGCATAGAATGTAAATTAGAAAACCTGAAAACCAAAAAAATAAATGTTTACGCGCTTGTAAAAAAAATTGCGGACCTTTTCAGTTTTCCAACGCCTAAAATTGTGGTTTCTAACACTATGGTTCCAAACGCTGCCGCCTCAGGACCCAGCCCAAAACGTGGACTTGTTCTCATCACCACTGGACTTTTGGTTAAGCTGGAAGAAGATGAGGTTGAAAGCGTGTTAGGGCACGAGTTTGGACATTTACGCGGCAGGGACCCCTTGATTTTGTATGGGTTGACCGCAGCGGAGTTTTTGTTCCGATTCTATGTACTGTTCCCGCTGTTTCCCATTATTTTCTCAACGCTTCTGTTCTTTGTTTACTTCTGGGCAATCATGGTTGTGATTTTCTTCATAGCCAAATTCTTTGAGGCACGCGCAGACATTGTTTCAGCCAACATGGTTGGGCAACCCTCGGTTCTTGCGGGGTCTCTTGAAAAAATTGGTTTCCAGCGGCTCCTATATGAGCGCACGCCCTCTTTTCGATTGCAGGAATGGCTGGGTCTGGACCCTCATCCGCCGATCTATTTTAGAGTTGATCGCCTTGAAAAGTTGGGAGAGAAAAAAATTCGTCACCCTCTAATACGCTCAATCAGGGATGTAATTTCAGGTTTTTTGGCAAGCTTTTAGGTTAGGGCTTTGTCGGCGATGCAAAAGCTTTTATCTTAAAACCTAATAGAGAAAAACTGAGGTAAAAAAATGAATTTTGAAACAACGAAAAATCTAGGCGGCGTTGGAGCACTACTAATGTTCATTGGTGTCCTAATACCCTTTGTTCCTTACGTAGGAAACATCATTTCTATTCTCGGCTTGGTTATTCTGCTATTTGCCCTTTACGGTTTTGCTGGCATATACAAAGAACGCAGCATCTTTAACAATTCCATTTATGGAGTCATCGCAGGCGTAGTTGGAGTAATGGTTTCGGTTGTTGTGGGTTTCGTTGCGATTAGAGGTCCACTGGTAGAGTTCCTTCAGAAAATGTTCCCTGGATGGAACGGCACAGATTGGGCGGCGCTTTCAGGTATGACTCCTGACACTGCAAACATTAACCCAAGTGATGTTATTCCACTGCTTGGTTCACTGCTGGTAGCCTTCTTAATTGCGTGGGTATTTATCATAATCGTTGCTTTCCTGTTTAGGAAATCGTTGAAGACTATGTCCGTTAAATCAGGTGTAGGCTTGTTTGGAACTGCAGGATTAATTTTGCTTATTGGTGCAGTGCTGGCGATTATCTTCGTTGGCTTTTTGCTGATGTGGATTGCGGTTCTGTTGGTTGCTATTGCATTCTTTATGATGAAGCGTCCTGAAGAGGCCGTGGAGATGGCAAGTCCGCCTCCGCCAGCGCCTGTTTAATCTCCTCTTTTTCTTTTTTTGTTTGTTTTTTGGATTTGGTTGAAGCCAACAAGTTTATATGAATAATAATTCATATGAATAATCACTCATGCTTAAAGATGAAGCAAAATGAAAAAAAGCCTAACCCAAATCTGCCACAAATTCTTCACCAACCTCGCAAACCCCACACGCTTAGCAATCATTGAACAACTAATGCAAAAACCCATGAGCGTAACAGACCTCGCAGACGCACTTGGGCAGGAACAAAGCATGATAAGCCACAACCTAAAACCACTCCTTGCCTGCAACATAATCCTCCTAGAAAAACAGGGTAAAAAACACATCTACGCCCCCAACAAGGAAACCCTTACACCCATCTTTAAAGCCATTGAGAATCACGCCCAAAAATTTTGCCCCACTGGCGGAAAATGCCTAAGAGACGAAACAGTATGAAAAGAAAAATAGTAAACATAAACGAGGAACTCTGCAACGGATGCGGACAATGCATCCCCAACTGCGTAGAAGGCGCCCTACAAATCGTCAATGGCAAAGCCAAAATCGTCAAAGAAACCTACTGCGACGGATTAGGCGCATGCATAGGACACTGCCCACAGGGAGCAATCACCATAATCGAGCGAGAAGCCCCAGCATTTGATGAAGCAGAAGTCCATGCGTACCAAAAAACCAAAAAAGCCCAAACCACGGCAGCACCCATAAAGCCACAGTGGCCAGTCAAGCTTGACCTTGTGCCTGTTAAGGCACCGTTTTTTGAGGGAGCGGATTTGCTGTTTGTGGCAGATTGTGCGCCAGTCATAATCAAAGACTTCCAAGGCGTAATCGCTGGCAAACGCGTCATAATCGGCTGCCCAAAATTCAATGACGCACGCGCATACGCGCAAAAACTCACCGAAATCCTACGCCAAAACAACATCGCCAGCATCACCGTGTTGCACATGGAGGTTCCCTGCTGCACAGGCTTGAAGTGGGCAGTGAACAAGGCGCTTGAGGGTTCAGGCAAGAAGGTTCCTGTTTACGAGTTTGAGGTTAAAGTGGGAGGTGAAATCATTGAGCTCTGACAAACCCTTTGAGAAAAACCCAGAAACATGCCCAGGCTTAAAACAGTTCCTGCAACCAACCCCATCCTACATTAAATGTCATGTTTGCGGAGGCGACTTGGAAGTGTGGAGTGACGAAGACAAAACCACGTGTCCAGAATGCGGAGCCGAATGGAAACGCCCCGCCGACGACGCGCCATGCCTAAGCTACTGCCAATACGCCGATAAATGCCGGGGAATAATCGCGCAAAGAAAACATTAACCTTTTTTCTTTGAAGGGGGCATAATTTTTTTGAACGGCTGGTTTTGGTTGGGAAATGCTCCATTAGGAACCCTCCCCTCTATAGTTTCTGCATAGAGTTTCTAATAGGAACCAAATAGACTTTGACCCCTCTCTATCGTTTCTGCAATGATTGACTATTAGGCTCCAAATAGAAAGGTAGTCAAGTGCGCTGTTCCAATTACTTATCTTTAACTGGAGAACGCTTAAAATTATAAATTAGCCCTGTTGCAACCAAAACAACCGCGGTTACCACTGCCCCAATAATCAAAACTGAAGCACCCTCGGGTGAATTGTCGCTAGGTGAAGCAGACGGCACTGTACCGTAACCCAAAGGAGTGTAAACATCGATTGCTTGGGTGTATTCAAACCAGCCAACCGCGCCTCCTATACAATAAATCCTATCATCCAACACTGCACTAGCAAAGACGCAACGCGCCGTAGGCATACTTGCTACAGAACTCCACGTATCAAACGCAACATCATAAACATAAGTCGTATTAACCACACTTTCAAGAAAACCTACATACCCGCCTAAAACATAAATTTTCTCAGGAGCAAACTGCCCCGTCGTAGCTATAACACCTGCACCAGCGTAATACTCAGGTATCTGCGCGCCAGTACTCCAATTATCGGTTTTTGTATCATAAATAAAGGTGGCTGCAGGGTATATGATACATATTTTCTCGTTGACACTGACAGGTTGCATATTATCGCAACTTATCGAGGTTATTTTTGTCCAAGTATCAGTTGCCGGATCATACTTCTGGATTTCTTGATTAATTAACACATAAATTTTATCACCTATAACACAAGCATCTACCCTGCTAGTTGTGTATGCTAAGGGCGTTTTTGTTTCCCACGTATCAATTTGCGTATCATAAACCTCATTAACATTTGTCGGCTTATCTGTCAAGTTCTTGCCACCTATCAAATAGATTTTATCACCTACTGCCCCAATAGCAAAAGTTGTCCTAGGAGTAGGCATAGCAGTCTTATTCATCAAAGTATCAGCTTCCGGATCATACATATAAGTGGAAAATCTATGGAAAACAAATATTTTACCACCCACCGCAACAGCCTCCAAGCCACCTACCCGTTGGACTGCGGATGTTTTGGTCTCCCATGTGTCACCTGTTTGTTCGTCAGCACCAGTATTAGCTATCAAGGCGGGACTTAACGTTACTAAAAGAGCCAAACAAAGCAGCAAGGTAGCAGATTTCATAATTTTTTTCACCACACCCGAATGGAACTCACTTCGCTTATTAGCCTATTGCAAAACACGTGTAAAACAAAAAAACCTTTGATTAAAAAGCCAAACCAAACAATCCCTCCAGAGGATTCCACAAAGAAAAACTAACAGCATCCAAATAGGTTTGTTGAATTTGCTGTTTAGGAGCGATACTTTAAAAGATTAAGAAGCACCATACAGCTAAACTGTAGAGGTTCAACTATATGCCTGCTTTCCAGCCTGTCCGCGGAATGAGAGATTTACTCGGCGAAGAAGCCCAACTCTTCACCCACATAATCACTAAAGCAAGAGAAAACGCTGCAGTCTATGGCTACAAAGAAGCCATAACCCCGCATGTGGAGCCGCTTGAGTTGCTCAGTGCAAAGTCGGGTGAGGAAATCCGTCAACGCATGTTTATCTTCAAAGATTTGGGTGAGCGTCAAGTGGCGCTACGCCCCGAATTTACTGCCTCCATCGCACGATTAGTTACCACTGCATTGAAAAATGAGCCTAAACCACTCCGCTTGTTCTCAGTGGGCACAGTGTACCGTTATGATGAGCCACAGCGAGGTAGGTACCGCGAGTTCTGGCAATCCAACTACGAATTAATGGGCTCCGCTAAACCAGAGGCAGACGCAGAAATCATTCTACTCACCAACAGCCTCATGAAATCGTTGAATCTTAATGGGTACGCTTTCAAAATCGGGCACATAGGCGTTATCCGCGCAATTCTCACCGCTGAGGGTGTGGATGAGAAGGTGCAGAATGCGGTTTTGCAGCGTATGGACAAAAAAGAGTACGATGCCGCATTGGAACTGGTAGCCTCTGAGAAGTGCCAAGAAATGTTGGTGGGCTTGATTGGGATTAAGGGTAAAGATTGGCAGGACACAGTTGAACAGGTAAAGGCTCTTGTTTCAGGTTATGAAGTAGCTAAGGCTACAGTGGAGAACCTCACGCAAATCCTAACGCTCCTCACACAAAACGGCGTTGAAAACCTCACCGTAGACCCCGCATTCGCGCGTGGCTTAGAGTATTACACGGGTATGATTTTTGAAGTTTACATCCCAGAGTTGGAAATCGCTTTAGGTGGAGGAGGACGTTACGACAGGCTCATCGAAGTCTTTGGCGGCGAATCCACACCTGCGGTTGGTTGTGCCCATGGAATTGACCGCGTTGCAATTGCCTTGCAGACTCAGCAAACCCAGCTATTAGCCCAACAGGCGAAGAGGGTAACTGTTATCCCCGTTAACGATGCCGTCAAATCGGAAGCCCTCAAAATTACCCAATCCCTGCGCGCGGATGGCGTGGCGGTGGAGTTTGAGGTTATGGGCAGAAAAATGGGCAAAGCCTTAGAAGATGCGGATAAACGCAAAGTAGACTACGCGATAATCGTGGGTGAGCGGGAACTCAAAGAAAGCGCGGTTATGCTGAAGGATTTTGCGAAGCGAGAACAATCAGTGGTGCCTTTAGAGAGTTTAGTTGAAAAAATTAAAAATTAAAGAAAAAATTGTGTGCCCAAAAAATGGGCTTTTTTGTGGTTTAGAGTCGTGTTATGTAGCGGTTGACTTACCACTCGGTTACCTGTGTGCGGTAGAGGTCCCATTCGTGGCGTTTTTCACGCAGGAAATTGTCGAATGTAACTGGACCTAGGGTTTCTCTCATCAACTCGCTGCTTTCAAGCTCGTCAAGGGCTTCTTTGAGGTTTTCGGGTAGGCTGACGATTCCGCGTTGTTTGCGTTCTTCGTAGCTCATGTGGTAAACGTTTAGTTCCACTGGTTCACCTGGGTCAATCTTGTTCTTGATACCATCCAAACCTGTTGCTAAGAGCACTGCAAACTGTAGATAGGGGTTTCCTGCACCGTCTGGGCATCGGATTTCCATTCTTGCAGCATTCTTTCTGCCGCCAAAGTTAGGTACACGAATAAGTGGACTGCGGTTTTTGTGTGCCCATGCAAGATATACGGGTGCTTCGTATCCTGGAACGAGACGTTTGTAGCTGTTTGGCCAGCTGTTGAGGACTGCAACCATTTTGCGTCCGTGTGCGAGTTGTCCACCGATGAAGTTACGTGCAACGTCACTGAGGTATCCATGTGCAGCATTTTCGGAATAGAACATGTTTTCTGTTCCGTCTTTGTTCCAGAGGCGTTGGTGAGTGTGCATGCCGCTTCCGTTTATGCCTTGGAATGGTTTTGGCATGTAAGTTGTCATGTAGCCGTTTCTTGCTGCGACAACTTTGCCGCACATTTTCATGGTGATTGCGCGGTCGGCGGTTTCGAGTGCTTCGCCATATTTGAAGTCGATTTCGTTTTGTCCCAACGCGACTTCGTGGTGGCTGATTTCGATGTCTATACCGAAAGCTTCTGCAGTGTCGGCGATTTCACGTCTTAAATCGTCGGTTAGGTCACTTGGGTGGAAGTCAAAGTATCCTGCCAAGTCGATTGGTTTAGGTAAGCCGCCGTTTTCGCTTTCTTTAACTATGAAGAATTCTAGTTCAGGAGCGCAAATGTAGGTGTATCCTGCATTGTTTGCTTTTGTGATGGCGCGTTCGAGGATGTATCGGGGGTCTCCTTCGAAGCGTTTGTTTTGTGGAGTGTAAACGTCACAGATTAGCCTGCAGGAAGCTTTTTCTTTTGGTCTCCATGGCAACACAGCGAAAGTTGTTGGGTCCGGATATAGCACCATGTCGGACTCTTCAATAGGACGATAACCCGTGATTGAAGAACCGTCAAATGATTGCCCGTTTTCAAACATACTTTCGATGTTTTTGGAGCTGACGGCTAAGTTTTTGAGCATGCCGTTGATATCGGTGAATTGTAGCCTAACAAATTTTATGTCTTTTTCTTGGATTTGTTGGACTACTTTGGTTACGTTTTCTTTCCAAACTGCATCTTTAAAATTTTTCATTGATTTCTCCCCTTTATAATGGCTACTGTCACATGTTATGGAAAACACATTTGCCATAAACATATTTAAGCATATCGCTTTCCTGAGTAGATAAATGTCCAAAGCAAATCCTGTTTATTGAAATAATGCACACTTTTTTTACACTGCTAAAAAGGTAGACCCCTAAAAAAGCCACTTTCGTTCTCTTCTCAAAAAATCCCCCGCATCTAAAACATTCCCAACCGCCACACCCGAATCACCACTTACTTGTCCAAAAAACCTGCCAAACCCCAAACACTCCCCAAACTCATTAAGCACCAACGTATTACAATTCCGCCGCGAACCATAAACCCTAACAACCCCCTTACTCAAAACATCCCTGCCACAAATGAAAAGCCAAGCAGCTTTTTTATCCAAAACCACCCGATTAGCCGCCGAAGCAACCAGCAAATTCAACAGGTTAAAACTGGGAAAGAACTTGCCCTGTTTAGCCTTACCCAAATAGAGTCCCGCATAAAAAAAGTCGCCCCGAACAAATTTGCGCACCAGTGGATTTACCAAGTAAAACCTACCATTTTTCTCCACAACCCCCTCAGGATTCAAAGCAATTTGGGCGCCAACTGAGGCGGCAAAATTTAGCAGTTGTTTCAAGGTTCCTTCCTCCCAAGTTTGCAAACAAAAAAGCCCTGTGTCTGCTCAGGCCACAAACGTCTGCAACGTGCCACTGATGAGTCAAGCGTTTTGCCAAACACTTCTGTTAAGCCATATTCACCGAGGCAGTCTATTTCCTTGATTTTTAGGTTCAAGTTTTTTACTGCCCAATCCATGTTAAGCTCGTCTTCTTCAGGTTCAAGCGAGCAGGTGGAGTAGATGATTTCGCCGTCGGGCGTGAGGCATTGTGCGGCTTTGGCAAGGATTTCGCGTTGCAGTGCCGCGTTGCGTTTCACGTCTTTTAGGGTTCGGTTGCGGAACCAGTTTTTGTCGCCTGCAAAGTTACCTGAACAGGGAACATCAGCCAAAATCCTATCAAATTTTACGTCCAGCTTAGGTACTTCTCGTGCATCCAACTGATAAACCACCGTGTTAGCCACATGACACCGTTCCAAATGATTGCTCAGTGCGGTTAACCGCCGTTTATCCACATCCAACGCCACAATTGCACCCGTGCCTTCCATGAGGTCGGCGAGTTGCGTGGTTTTTCCACCTGGAGCTGCTGCCACGTCCAGAACTTTTTTGCCCTTCAAATTTGTGAAGAGAATGGCGGGAATTTGTGCGGCTGCTTCCTGTATACTGTAGAAGCCCAGCAGATACTCGGCAGTTGCACCCACCGACACGTTGCTGTCCATTACCCAGTAGCCCTGCTGTAGAAAAGGAATCTTTTTAAGATGCACGCCCAAGCTTTCCAATCGTCCCACAAGATTTTTGCCCCGAACATTAGTGGTGTTTATGCGGATAGCTTGCCGCAACTCAACCTCATGGTATTTCCAACCCAGTTCTGCATAACGGGAGATAAAGAAATCCTTAGCCGACATCGAACCCTAAATGGGTAAGTAAAGATAAAAACCTTTCAAGGATTTCCGGAGCAGCATTGGCTTTTTTCAACCCTATTCCGCTTGATTACATGTTATTTTTAAAATTTGTTTTAAATGATGAAATGCACAACCTTAAAACATAAAAACACAATAACCCGTTTTTATCACAAATGTTATAACACTAATTAACTGACTGTTTTTTGAGGATGCAAAAATGAAAAGAAATGTTTTGCTTGTTTTCCTCCTTGCAGTCTGTTGTGTTTTGTTTTTTCCAAGCGTCACTGCCGATGAGGTTTCAGTGGGGGATTTTTGGGAGACAAAAACCGCTATGCCTCAAGCAGCCAGTGGCATAAAAGCAGTAACCGTTGAGGACAGCATCTATGTTTTTGGCAAAACCTTCACCTACATGTACACACCAGCAACAGATACATGGACACAAAAAACAGCCATGCCCACACCAAGAGTAAGTTATGCCATAGCCGCCTTAGACAACAAGGTTTACGTTATAGGCGGTCAGGGACCAAATGGTGAATCTAGCGTTAATGAGGGTTATGATGTTTTAACTGACACTTGGGAAAAAAAGCAGCCCCTGTATCCAGCTAGAGACAAGATGGATGCTAACGTTGTGGATGGCAAAATCTACGTTATAGGAGGAATAGGCGCAGTACGCAGTGATAAACAAGGGTTTGACAGTTTAACTGAAGTTTATGACCCTGCCACAGACAGCTGGACACAAAAAACGTCGCCCCCCAAACTGATGAGTTCCCACCTCTCCTGCGTCATAGACAAAAAAATCTACATAATAAACCAAGAGTTTGACGTTGACATATACAACACAAAAACTGATCAATGGAGCAAAGCAGCAGACATACCCGAATTTTACAGTTCACGAGGCATAGCTGCAACCACGGGAAATCAGGTGCCAGAGCGGATTTATGTGATAGGCGGCTTTTTTAGTCCCCGCTTCATGGATCTTCGGATGGTGCAGACAAATTATGTTTATGACCCCGCGTCTGATTCATGGAATATAGCTGCGGATATGCCAACCGCTCGGGCTGGTTTTGCAGTGGCAGTACTTAAGGACAAAATATACTGCATAGGCGGCGCATTAACTAGTAATGTAATAACAGGACAAGAAACAGGTGTTGTTGAGGTTTACACGCCTCAGGGCTACCAAAATAATTCACCTTCCAGTAGCCCCGGAAATACGGAAGAGAAACAACCTATCCTGACAGAAACCACTACCATAATCATCGGGGTAACAGTTTCAGCAACAATCATCACAGCCACCAGCATAACAGTATACCACTACAAACACACCTCAACCAAAACCTCAAAATCCCCCTAACACCCAATTCACACACAAAACACTACCTCCAGCAACACAACATAACTTTGGATTTGTAGATTCAGTTGTAGAATCAAACTGATGTTATAAATAGAGGAAGGGTCTATCGTGATAGTAACAGGTTCTTCAGCTTTTTTGTGCTACGACATAGCAGGTTAACCACGTCAGGAGTGAAAATTGAAAGCGATGCCAAAGTGAAATTCAGCGGCAGCATCAAGGCACTTTCAAAAATGTTGAATCCAAACGGAGCAATCAGTAACTCGTAGCCTAAATATTGAAAGGTGCTCCAAAGGCTTTGCTGAAACAATGCGCCTGCAAGACGCGCGAGATACTTGTTTTTGCCTTTTAGCGGTGTGCCTTTATGGATGACGAAGAAGGTTTCGCCTAAAATTGCTCCTGCACCGCCGGGAAAGAAGGCGTTGACCAGAATTTTTTCCAGCAAGTTGCCAGGTATCCAGTATCCTATCCAGTAACCTGGGAAATCAAGAAAGGGTATGGTGACGCTTTGGGTGGCAAACCGGTATATTACTGGGAGTGCGTAGATTATTATACCTGCGAGTTCCCAGCGCCATACTCTTCTGCTTTTAAGGGTCTCTACTGCAGTTGATTTCCAGTTCATACACGAAAATTCAGCTGTAAATGTTTAAAGGCTTCCCTAAAAAACCAGTCCCCAACAGCATCATCTGTGGAAACCTTGAAGGGGCAGTCTTTTTTGGCACAATTTTCAACCATAAAATCTGATAATTTAGCGTTTTTGTGCCTATTTTTCAGGGGGCAAAAAAACATGGATTTTGAATCCATATTTTGCATTCATAATGGTATTATATACAAACCGTCAGTATTGGGATACAATATCGTAACTACGGAAGTTAAGGTGCAACTGGTAAAATGGAACTTGCGTTGGAAAATCCTGATTTCGCAAAAATCTACAGCAAGCAAACTGAAGCTTGGAAAATGGCGAAAAAAGACCAATCATTCAACAAGCAACTAACAACTATAGAGGATACACTATCCAAGTATGGTTTAATAAAAAACGAAATCAAAGTCTACCTTTACTTGGCAAGGGCAGGACAAAAGAAAGCAGGGGAAATCGCTGAAGCCATCGCTCTTCACCGAACCGAAACCTACCGCATTTTGCGTGACCTAGAAAAGAAAGGCATCGTATTCTCGCTCTTTGAGAAGCCCCTCAAATTCACCGCTGTCCCAATGGATAAAGCAATAGATTTGCTGGTGGATGCCGAAAAAATCAAAATAAAAATGCTTGAGCAGGAAAAACAAAGCCTTGTTGATTTATGGGCGTCTATTCCTCAGCCTGAAGTTAAGGAAGCAAAAAAAGAGCTTTTCCAGATGTTGGAAGGTGAACAGCAAGTCATCATGAAAGCAACTGAGTTACTTGAGAGGACCACGCAGAAGTTCCAGATTTTCGCATCTGCAGATTATCTTTCGCAGTTTTACTACAGTGACTTCTCTGATGAGCTTAAAAAGCAAGCTGACAAAGTAACCGTGTCGCTTATCACTGACAACAGCCTCAAAAGCGCCTATTTCCTTGGGCAACTATCCTGGCTAAGTGATGTTGGCAGAATCGTGGACAACCAGAACCTCCCCTGCTTCATAATCTCAGATAACAAAGAAGTCCTCATCGCTTTCCACGAAAAAGACCCAAGCAGCGAAGACGCGAAAAGAAAGTTCCGCACAGGCGCAATCTGGACAAACTACAGCGTGTTCGTAAAAACGTTGCAGATGCTCTTTATCAAGCTCTCAGAAAACTAACTTTCCCTTTTCCAAAAATAATTTTAGCGACAACTCCCGCAAGAACCACCCAAACCGCAACAGTAGCAACCCAGATAGCCAGTTTCGCATTTGACAAGTCAAAGCCAGCCTCAATTTCAACCTGCACTACCCAGTAATCGTAGGTTTTTTTGCCCACTAACTCAGGTACACCTTGGGGGTCAGTCCAACCCGCAAGCAGAAATTGGTCCTGAGAAATCTCAATTACGCCATAAGCCTCCTGATAAGCAGAATCACCAAGGGTACAACTCCACAAAACCCTTCCTTCATTATCAATTTTGGTTAGCCAGTAATCGCGGTAGCCTTCACCGAAAGAAAACGTGAAGCCAGCCACCAAAAATCCACCATCACTTGAAGCCACAATCGTAGCTGGGGAATCCGTGCTTTTTCCACCCACGGTTTTTGTCCACTGGATTTGGCCGTCAAAGGAAATTTTCATGATATAGGCGTCGCTGTCGGTTTCTGCTGAGAGGCCATCGCCCGTAATCACTGCACCGTCACCGGTTTTTGCCATGGCATAGGCTTTTTGGCTTCCGTTTCCGCCGCAGGTTTGGTTCCACAGCAGGTTACCTGAGGTGTCGAGTTTCAGGATTAGGAAATCGTATCTATCAGGGTTTTGCAGCTCCGCTATATATCCTGCAGCCAAAAAGTTTCCGTCTGGGCATGTCGTGCAGGTTCTCAATGCCGAGTCTGATGTGCCAAAGGTTTTACTCCAAATTATGTTGCCGTCAAAGCTGATTTTTATTACCCAAGACCTTGAGGTCTCATTGGCGGAGGTTAAGCCGCAGAGCATAAAGCCATCACTTGTCTGTGTTGCTGAAAAAAGTTTGTTAACTGTGCCCAAACCAACCGAGGTATTCCAGATTAATGCACCTTGCAAATCTGTTCGGGCAACATACCCGTTTTCGTTTCCTGAATCCAAAAACGTGTTACCCACAAGCAAAAAACCATCCGTTAAGTTGAGGGCGCAGCGAAGCTCAGTTCCGTCGCCTGTAAGGTAGGTTTGATTCCAGATTTCTTCGCCGTTTTGGTTAAGCATCAAAGCCCAACCAACCATGACGCTACTGATAATGGACCATGAGGTGCCTACAACCAAAAAATCCCCGTTCTCAACGGGAATTGTGTACAAAGCTCTGTCATCGCTTGCGCCGCCGTAGATTTTTTCCCAATCTAGTTTTGCCTCAGAAACCTTCATGGAATCATCATGGGTATTTAGTGTTGGTGTGTTATCTGCAAAGGTTACGCCTACTGAGGAGACAATGAGCAAAACGGCAAGTATTGCCAAGCTTTTTTGGGTGCTGCTTTGCTTTGTCATGGTTTTTCAATTCCAGTGAACGTTAAAACCGCCGCAACCATTATGCCCCTTTGGTCAAGGCATGTAACAGAAACTGCAGCTGGGATGTTTCTTTGGTCAGATTCAAAAGTAAGCGAAACAAGGTAGGTGCCGTTGCCTAAATTATTAATAACCGTGTTTGTAGCGTTAACAGGAAGCCAATCTGAAGTGGAAAGCAAACCATCAAAATCGAAAAGGAAAGTGAAATTCTCCGCCAACGCAGCCTGTCCCTCATTGTACACGTTCACTGTCAAGTTAACCTCCTTGTATTTGCCTTCTAGCAACCAGCATTCTCCGTTGCAGTCGATTTCGGTGGTTATGGTTAGGTTGTATTGGGTGCTTGAGTTTTTCGTGTTTGTAACTGTGTTGATGTTGAGGTCTGTGCAGGCGCTGGAGATGCCGTATCCGCTACTGCCCCATGAAATATGTAGTCCATCTTGATAGGGTGCAGTGGTTAAGGAGCAGGTTTGTAATTGCAGCATAGACTGATACGATTGAGCAGTAACTGCTGAGGTAAACCTATCCAAATCAGAAGCCAAAACACTACTATCACCCCCATTGGTAACATTTGCCAGTGCACTGATTAGTGTGCTCTTTGCAGCCTGCTGATAAGCGGCAAAGTCGTTTTGGCATGTTTGGGCAGTTGGTGCAGTTTTTTCGGATTGGATAACGTAGAGTGCCGTGGATAGCAAAACCAACGCAAGCAGCAAGGCAGACACGATGAGCACCTGCCCCGAATTGTTTCGTCTAAGACTGCGTTTCATGGCTAATCCTCCACTGAGAGTTGCAGCCGCAAAACATACCAAGTGTAATCACTGCTTGGGCTTACACAAACGTAGGTCTCTGAAATTATGCTGTCGCTGACTGCTCCTGCATTGCATATTGGGTAACTGTTTAGGATGTTGTGGTTTTGGTCAAAAACGGTTAGGTTAAACCATACGGTTAAGGGCAAAACTGCTTCAAGACTGCTTTTTAGCGTTTGCCAGTTTTCCTGCTCTATTGCGTCTGCTAAATGCCCGTTGCTGTCAAGACTTAACAGGACGTTTTGGGCGGTTGCTGACAGGTTCACGCTGGAATCCTTAACCTGCGAGGGCGCCGCAGGAATCATCATCACGCACGAAAACAGCAGAACCGTAGCAAAAAACGCCTCAATAACCCGCACTTGGCCACGCTTATCTGAAATCAGCCTCACTTGGGGGTGCCTCCTAAACTGACAGCCAGCTTATAGAGAACACCTTTGATAGTTACGGTGTAGCTGAATATATTTCGCTCAGAATTGGTAAAGTTTGAACCAGCATTCAACGGAACCAGCGGATAAGCTGTCCAGTCTTGGAAGTACACGCTACCGTTTTCTCCGCAGACAACCAAAATAAATGGGCTGTTGTCGATGATTTCGGGAACGGCAAACTGGCTTTCTGATGTTTCAGTCAAGTTTTGCTGGGTGGCAAATGAGAAGAGGTACACGTTTTGCACGCTGACACCTGAAGCGTTTGAGCTAACAGTTAACGTGTAACCAATAGCACTCAGGTTCAAAACTTGGTTTTGCGGGGTTTCCATTTGAGTTGCACTGGCAAAATCATAAACCATAAACGATGTTAAACGGTCATCAAAGCCTGCACGCGCAAAAACCAGAAGCACCGCTCCGCCTGTTTTGTCCGTGGGAATTTGCAGGTTTATAGAGCCTGAGCCGTCGGTTGAGGTGTTATAGTAGTTGTCGCTTTGGAAGCCATCTGCCAACACGTAGCAGTGGAGGCTTGCGCTTGACAGTTTAGAGTTTATGCTGGTTTGTACCGGAAAAGTGTAGGTTGTGTTTTCTGCTTCGGTTTGGGTTTGGGGCTGCTGGAGGCTTATTTGGAGGATTTGGGAAACGGATATGCCCAGTGCGATGTTGCTTAGTTTCGCGGAGGCTGCAAGGTTAAAGGTTGATAGCGTGCTTAGCATGCAGATTTTGTCTGCATCCACTTCGTATGGCACGGTGGAGTTTGAGGCGGCTAAACCGAAATCTTGCGGAATCTGACTGCTTGTGCCCCAATTGGTTGGTGTTCCGCAGTTTGTAACTATGTGGTCTGCGATTGACTGCAAATACACATTCTCGTTTGCGTTGTGAGTGGCATCTATTCGGGCAATCAGTGAGGAACCCACAAAAGCTGTAGCTATCAACGCGACGGCAACAATTATTGTGCAGGCAAAAAACGTGTCAATTGTGGTTGTAGGCATCTTTATCCTCCTATTTCAGCGGCGGTAAACTCATGTTGAAAACGCCTGAGAGCAACACCTGTGAAACAACCAGCGACAAGTACGCTGTTGCTGCCAGCATTGCGCCATGTTTGAAGCCTGCGCCAAAGTTGCCTTCGCTGATTTTTCCGATGAAGAATCCTGAAATCCAACATTGTATAATTATGCCTACGGAGAAGATTTTGAGTTGGTCCTGCATGACTATGTTAGCAACTGAGGTCAAGTCTTCGCTGACCATGGCAGTCATCATGTTGGTGGTTAAGGCAACAATGGTTGTTGTCACGGCGATAAGCACGCTCCACATAAAAGCCAGCAAAATGTAGGGTTTTAGCAGGGCGCGGCGGTTGACTTGGAGTTCGCGTTCTTTTTCGCTGTACTCCGATAGGATTTCAAGAGATTGGATGCTGTTGCCGCCGATTTCAATGGTTTCCACCATCATGGCAAAATTCACCACGACAAACCAGCTTCGGATTTCCTTTTTGATGTTTTCAAAGGTTTTCCGCAGTGGCACACCCCACTCGATTTGGCTGCGTATGAGGTTTAGGAATTTGGAGAAGGGTCCGTAATCTTTGCGTTTGGTTGCTTGCACAATGCTTTTTTCTGGAGATAACCCTGTTTTTTGGGATTCGGTAATGTCACGGATGAAGCTGGGAATGGATTCTTCAGCGTTATAGTTGATTCTTGAAATCCGCCAGTACTGCAAAGCAGCAGGCATGGATGCAGCAACTAAACATATTGTTGCAATTTCGGGCAGCCCCAAGGGTCTGATGGCGTTTTGAAGGGAGGGCATAAAACCAAAGATGCCGATGACTGCGAAAGCTGGAACAATCATTACGAGTGCTTTTTTGTAGAGGTCTTTGAGGTCTGGGAAGGCACTTTTTTGCATGTTGTGGGCGGCTAAAATGAAAATGCCAGACATCACAGGCATAATCAGAAACGCAATGAGATAGGACATGGCAGGTGAGACATCAATTGTGCCGCCACCCAAAATATCCATAAAGTTAGATGAACTAAAAACCACGAACAAGATGTAGGTACATAAGACCACAATCAGCATAACTGAGTAGGCTTCAACAAGTGTGGCTATTTTTTCGATGGAACGGTTCAGGTTAATGTAGCGTAATTCAAAGATGGATTTTAGCTGGCTTTTCATGTAATCTACCAGTTTGCCGCCGCTTCTCACTGAAGAAACAAAGCCGCCTAGGAAATTGCGGTAAAGTTTAGAGTGAGTGGTTTCTGCTCGCTGATTCATAACGGTTAAGGGGTCTTTGCCTAAAACCTCAACTTGCCGCACCACCTCATCAGCTTCACGTTTAAACACGGGCAAAAAGGACAGGTTACGCATTTTTTTCCAGCTTTCATATGGCGAAATCCCGCTGGCAGCCATCAGAGTGAAAATCATGACTGCAAAGGGCAGTTCGCGTTCGGTGTTTTCTCTTTCTTCACTAGTTGCCTTATGGATAAAGCTGAAGATTTTGCCTAAACCGCCCGCTGCCACGCTACTGTGCCTCCGCTTCTTCTTTTGGGTTTAAGCAGACGTTTACGGAACTGTTTAGGGCCTTGTGGACGCTACGGAAATCACGCATGTTAGTTTCCACCATGTTGAGCAGTATGCGTTTTCTGCGTTCAAATTCCTGCTGAACCACACTTAACGGTGCGTCAAGATTTTGAGCGATTTTTTTTAGCAGGTAACTGTCTTGTAGGTTCTGCTGGAAGGTGTCTGAGGACATGTTCCACGTGAAAACCTCATGAGTTGCGCCACCGTTGTCTATTTCGGTGACTTTGGTGAATTTTCTTGAAGACATTTTGCGGTGGTGAGAATTAAAGCATGAAGTTTTAACCTGTTTAACCACAATAACACAATTCATCAGTGAGAGAATGTTTGTGGGGATGTTCATGGGCGGCTGGGTAAGCCTCATAACTACGCTTTCAACATCATCAGCGTGCATAGTACAAAGGCCACCGTGACCAGTAGCCAAAGCCTGAAACAGCACATACGCTTCTTCACCTCTGATTTCGCCCACCAAAATCAACGCTGGACGGTGACGCACAGCAGACTTGATGAGGTCGTAGAGTGTGACTTCTCCTTCACTGTCGCCGCCAAAACCTGTCCTTGCAATGGTGGAAACCCAGTTTTCTTGCGGTAGATTGATTTCTTGGACTTCCTCTACAGAAATCATTTTGAAGTCAGGGCGGACAAGGCAGGCAACAGCGTTTAATGCTGTGGTTTTTCCTGCTCCTGTGGGACCAACAACCATTACGGACATTTTGTTTTCCATAAGCATCCAAAGGTATGCACCGATGGATTCGTCGATGGTTTCGTTTAGTATGAGGTCCACGATGGTTAATGGATCTTCTTTGAATTTTCGGATTGTGAAGCTTGTGCCTGCGGGGGTTGTTTCTTTGCCAAACGAAACAGCTAGACGATGCTTTCCCGGCAATGTCAAGTCAACGATGGGGTGTGCGATGCTGACGTGTTTACCTTGTCTGTGAACGATGCGGGTTACGAAATCATCAAGTTCTTCCTCGTCGGTGAAGACGATGTTTGTTTTGGCGTTGGCGTATTTTCTATGATAAATGTACACAGGTTTATTGATGCCTAAGCAGCTTATGTCTTCAATTAGTGGGTCAGAAAGGAGTGCATCGATTTTTCCGTAACCAATCAAATCCTTCTCAAGATAGTAAATAATTTTGCGCAAGCCTACCTCATCAGCTTCAACTGATTTGGAATGTTGCTCAAGAATTGCTGGGAGTTGTCTGTGGAACGAGTCAACAAGAGTTTCATCAATACGGGGTGCTTTAAGCTCATATTCCAGAATATTTTTTAGGCGTTTGAATGATTCTCGTTCTTCTTTGGTCATGCCGAGCTCATCAATCACGTAAAAGTAGCTTGCTTCGGAATCATCTTGAAACACCCAAGCGTAGGAAAACGGCGCATTTAACGGGTAACTTTCAACTTGACTATATCCTTCAGGAACCTGATACCCCTGAATGCCAAGTAAAGCTATCATTTCTTCATCGCTGGTTTTTTCTTTTTCCGCCATTTCCTCTTGCTTTTTCTTTTTCCCAACCATTGCTAAGCCTCACTTGTCAATTTTAAAGTTACAACATTGTTTTGTGAACTACACTCAAGAACTGCCCTGCCACTGCCACTCACATAAACGCCTGACGCCCAAACCTGAGCAGGAATTGCAAACTTTGCCTGATTGATGTTTGTGGTTATGCCATAGCCCGATGACACCCAAGCGCCGCTGGTATCATTTGATATTAGTATCCAGAATCTTTGATTACCAACTTGGGAGGGCAACTCTAAAATCAGTGTATCGTTCTGATTTTTTCCCGTGGAATGTGACAGCAAAGTCATGCTCTGTGCTGCCACGTACTCGTTGATGTTTTCTAACTGGGCGGTTTCTGCTTTGATTTTTACGTTAGCCATTGCGACACTGCAAACGGAAACCACGATTGTGCCAACGATTAACGCTGCAAAAAGCGAGTACACATAGCTTGGAATGTTAGAGGGCATTTAGCGAATCCACCTCTCAATTGTAACGCTTGAAACCACCGTTTCCAGATTAACTATGGCGCCATCAGGGGTGCTGCTGATTGGGATTGAAACGCTGTTGGTTGCTGTGCCTAAATGCGCGGTTAACGTAAAGTTTTCAGTTCCGCTGGTGAGGTTGTAGCTTCGGGTTGAAAGGGAAGTGTCAACACAGGAAATTTTGAGTGGAACTTGCCCTTGCGAAGTTATTGCCGAAGAAGAATTCAAGTTGACGAGGTAGATACGGATGTTGGTTACCGTTTTGTCATCTTGTGTTCCAGCTGCGGCGTAGGTAACTGTTGGGCGATACTGCAGTTGAACTTCTGGACCTTGCGTGCCCTGAATAAGGAAGACTTGGCTTGAAGATGCACCAGTTTGGTTTGTTATGGTTTGGCTACTGCCCCGCAGATAAAGCCCAATAGACATCGTGCCCAAGTTTGAGATTCTGTAGTTGACTTGTCCAATGATTGAGTCATAGACAGTTTCGTCAATTGTTGCCCCGTCGCTTGCTGTTATGGTTAGGGTGTTATTGTTGGGTTGAATGGTTAGCAGTCCACCTGAATCGGCTAAATCGTAAGTTGCTGAAGTTCCTGGGTGCCAAAGAGTTGAGATGATTGTGCTGTCTAGGGATAGGAAGTTTTGTCGGGCTGTGGATACCTTTAGGGTTTCGCTTTGTGTGCCTATTTTTTGTACTGAGAAGTAGTAGGTTGCCATTATGAGTCCTAAGGTTGTGACAAACAGTATCAGGAATGTGACTGGCAGTGCTAGCGCACGTTTTGAACTAAAGATTCTTCTAGTTGAACGTTTTAGGAAGACTGCCAATTTCATCACGCGGTATACTCTTGTATAGTTAGTCTGAAAAAATGGATTAAGCCATTTGTGTGTCCAAATAATTACACCTTATTTTAGAAAAAAAACCAATAATGCCATAAATAATGGTGTATTTTACAGAAAATCATTGGATATAAAGAAAAGAAAATGTGGGGGGGATTTAAGGGTTAAATGTTTTTAACCCATTATTATGCCGCTGGGGCTGCTTGAACGTTTACTTCTTTGTAGTACATCGCTTGTGATGTGAACACAGAGAAGCCAACGGTCAAACCGATGTCTTGTGTGCTGATGCTGTCTGGTGAGGTGATGTAGATGCTAACGGTTGTGCCTGCAGATAGAGTAACTGGACATGAATCTTCACCTGCGGGTGAAGCTGTGTATGTTAAGTCTGTTCCAGTGGCATTAGATGCAACTGATGCAACGGTCAATGTACTGCATTCTTGTCCACGTACTGCAACTTTGTTTATGACGACATCGCGTCCGCCAGTGTTAGTTACCATGATTGCTGCGACAGATGCACCGTCATCGTCAACCCAAACGTGTTGCCAAGAAAGCGATAATGCTTCCTCTTGCACGCGGGTGCTGGTGACGTTGATTGCGTAGTATGTGACGACGCCTGCGAGAAGCACTGAAACTACCAAGATGATCAGCGTTGTTACGACTGTGCTTAAAGCCAAACGGTTTTTTAGTATATTTTTCATTTTATTTTGCTCCTGAAAAGCCAATTACACGATTTTTGGATAAGTAATCTTGTGCGTAAAAAAAATTACACTCTGAAAATAAATGGAAAAGAGAAAAATTGTTGTGTGGAAGTGGGGATTTTATGCTATTGGGGCTGCTTGGATGTTTACTTCGCTGTAGTAAACTGCTTGTCCGCTGTGGACTGCGATGCTAACTGTTAAGCCGATATCGTTGGTGCTGATGCTGTCTGGTGAGTTGAAGTAGACCACGATTGTTGAACCAGAGGGCAAGATTAAACTGCCGCTGGTCGCTGCAAGTGCATTGTCAAATCCATCAACTGTTCCGGTATCTGCTGGTGCCGTTGTTAGATATGGCAGGTCAGTGGTAAAGTCGTCATCGTCTGTTGTTGCTACTAGGGAGAACACGTCACCCCATGCGCTTGTTTGCCCTCGGATGGAAATCATGTTTATGACTACGTCGCGTCCGCCGTTGTTGGTTACCATGAATGCGCCTTGAGCGGCTCCGTCAGAGTCTACCCAGATGTGTTGTTTAGTTACGTGCAAGTTTTCTTCTTGGACTCTTGTGCTGACGACGTTGGTGGCGAAGTACGTTAATACGCTGGCCAGAAGTATGGATACTACCAGGATGATTAGGGTGGTTACTACGGTGCTTAGTGCTTTGCGGTTTTTCATGAATCTGTGGAAGGAATTGTAGTTCATTGGGTACTTTCACCTCCTCTTTGGAAGGATTGGGGGTTTTGTTTTAGTGTGCTTTTCATGATGAGTTCACTGTTGAACTCACAGTGGGTTGTCTACTTATAAATCCCTTGTGTAGTAAGATTTAATATACAATATACTGCTTGAAAATACATAAAATAACAACATCTTAAAAATATGAATCAAAAATAAACCCCCAAAACCGCCCGCAACAAGAGAAAACTTTACCGTTTCCAACTGTTACAATGCCTGATTTGAAATATGAATCTGGGCTTCATAAGTAATATCTCTACACTCTTGCACCATAGTACTATTCAACTGATGGTCAGGAATGTATCTGAAAACCAAACTCCCCACAAAAGCCATATGCTTAACGCTGATTACAGTCCTGACTATCTGCCCCCTAATCGCTCAAGCTTTTAGCATGCAACTAACCAACACCACAGAATACAACACCTACGTTCACACCTACAGCACCACCCAAGGCAACTTCACATACATCCAAAAACCCATCTTCCCCATCCAAATAAACAACACCCAAATACAAGTCGGAGAAAACTGGACCATAATTTGCCCTCTCCAAGCAGCACATAACTACCACGTTTACTGCTATGGTTCATGGGTAAACACATCTTCAACTGCAAAAACAGACTACGACATTTACGTTTATGGTCCACAAGGAAACTTAGAAAGCGGTCACACTGAAGCCGCTGGGTTACCTGAGCATCTGGGAACAGCACCCAACGAGGCACTTTTTACACCCCAGCAATCAGGCAATTACTCGTTTGTTATAAAAAATGATGCACGACAAAGCAGCGATGCCCAAGCAGCAACTTTCATGATTATGGAAGCGCTCACATGTGACCAGTGGCACACCTGCAGTGTTGAAGGCAAAACAGGCGGCACCTCAAGTTTTCGTACTTATTGGGCTTATGAGTTGGTAACAAATGCGTCAACAGTTGAACTTTATGTTAACGTCCCACATACACTTGACATGTATGAGGCAAGACTGTACTTGATGAACACTGCCCAATCATTGAGCATAAACTCGTACCCGTTACCCATAGAGGCTGGCTTGTATGGTAACCAAACCGGCGGCGTAGGCGGATACAATTTTGAAGCTGAAGGATACCGAGGCGTTTCCTACGCCAGTTGCGAGCATCATGGACAAAGCATGTTCCTAAACTATACCTCGAACCTTAATGGTCTAAAACTCTACCACTTAGTCCTAATTGGTGAGGAAGGCTCAGGTGAGGTACAGTTCATGTTAAAAACCACCTTTGAAAACACCACCCTAACCCCCATAGCAACACCTAAACGCGTTGACCCCCAAACCCCAACCAACATAGCCTACAACTCAAGCACCAACAATTTAGAATCCGCCCAACTCACATACACCACAAACAACTGGACAGGCACCCACAGCCTCAACATGCAAGTAGCGGACACAACCTGCAATGCCACAATTCCAGGGCAAACTGCAGGCACCCTTGTCCAATACCAAATTTCTGCTTTTGATGTTCTCAAAAACAGCCTTAACGCTTCAGGAAGCTACACTGTCAAAGAGCAACCCACCGTAAACATTACAATAGAAAAAGATGAAGTGAGCTACAACGAAAACATCACTGTTCAAGGCATTCTTTCACCGATGGACAAAACTTCAAACGTTAGCTTATTTTTTGATAAAGGAAGCGCAAACTCAACCATCGCAGTAACCTGCCAACTCAGCAGCAACGGCTCTTTTGTAGCCAGTTTTCAGCCTGAAAGTTCAGGTTTATGGTATGTTTTGGCCAGTTGCCCTGAAACCAGCAGCGCTTTTTCCTGCCAAAGCCAAAATCTGACTGTAGAGGTGGCTGAACCGCCAATCTACATCAAATACTCCATTCCCATAATTGGAGGACTTGTTGCTGCGGGAGCTGTCGGCGGGGTTGTTTACTTCTTTAAGTTCAGAGAACGATAACTGTTGACTCTATCAGTAGGGTTACCCCTTTTTTTGCAATATTATTATATAGTAACGTCACAGATTTTTTGACGAGAGGGGCATAATGAATAAAAAAATGTGGATAATTGCTGTTATGATTGCTTGTGCACTTGTTGCGGGTACCGCCTTTTACTCCGTTAATCTTGGGCAACCAGCCCTGTCGCCAACTGGACCATTAGATTTCACGGTAGCAGGAAGCAATGATTGCTTGAGATTTCTTAACAGTTCAGTGAAAGTGGTTTATGTACCCTTCACCTTAGACGCTAACCAGAACTGGCAACTAACAATAAACGCTACAAAAATGCCTGGTGGAGCCAACGCTTGGGTAGACATTTACGTCTATGACGATTACTGGGACAACGGAGCAGACAACATTTGCCAAGCAGGAGACATTTACACAATACTGCCTGACATCCAAAGCACAGATTTCGCTCTAAAAGCCAGCGAACCCTACACCCAAACTTTCCAAGACACTGCAAAGCACAGCTACACAATCTTCTTTGTTCTCCCACCGGGCGGGCAATCAGAATTCCAGATAACACTACAGCAAGCATAAACAAAAAAATCCTTTCTTATTTTTTCTTAAAACTTCACAACAAGTAATTAAACAATGAAGAACCATCCTGTAATAATGGGGAATCAAAAAATGGCTAAAACCGTAAATTTGCCCGAAAAAATTCATGATGATTTAGTAGCGGTCTCTGAAGAATTAACACTTATGGCAAAAAAACCCGTTTCAGTTTCCATGACTGTCAGCCTTTTAATGGAAATCTACCGCGCCCACATGAACAACCCCTGTGCACTGGACGCTTTCAGCCAACAAATGCTAAACTCAGATATTTTGTCTCCTGAAGAATTTGATAACATGTGGGATGAACCACTCAAGATAAAACCATCCGAAAAATAGTGCGTTAATACACCCAAAAATTATACTTCAGAACATGCCGTGACTGCTTATTTAAAAATGAATTGGTTGCAGAAATCCCAGAAAACCTCTGCACCCTTCAAAAGAGGCTTTTTCTGCCGGGCGACATAAATTTTTCTTGTGGTTTTCGCTTCTTGGATTTTGAGGATTCTCACCCGTCCTGCTGCTTGGGCTTTTTCAGCGGCTATGGATGAGCTTATGCTGATGCCTCTGCCCTCAGAAACAGCAGTAACCACTGACTCTGTGCTTCCCAATTCCAAAGCCACCTCTAACTCTGTGGATGCAATACCGTTTTTCTCAAATAGTGCGTCTATTTCTTTTCGAGTTCCAGAGGTTTCCTCTCGGATGATGAAGGGAAAATTGAGAATTTCAGGTAGGTTTACTGTTTTTTTGCTGGCTAACTTGTGGTCGCAGGGAACTATCAGTACCAAGTGGTCTTCTCCTACTTGGATGAACTCAAATTTTTCTTCAAACCCCTGAATTGTACCAACCGCCGCGAACTCTGCATCGTCTGTCTCCAACGCTTTGAGGCTTGTTAGGCTGTCTTGAGCAAAAATTTTGAATTTCATGCCTGAATATTTTTTCTGAAACTCTGCCGTCAAGCTGGGAATTATGTGTTCTTCAGGGATTGTGCTTGCGGCTATGCGTATGGTGCCTGAGAGTATGTGTTTGGCTTTGGAGATTTTGGCTTTTGCAGCTTGGGCTTCTTGGATGATTTTTTCCGCAGTTTCTTTTAGGGTTGCGCCTGCGTCGGTGACTTCCACGCCGTTGCTTGTGCGTTTGAAGAGTTCTGCGTCAAAATATTCTTCTAAGGCTGCGATTTGGTGGCTTACGGTGCCTTGGCTGGTTTTGAGTTCTTTAGCTGCTACTGAGAAACTATGTGTTTTGGCAACGGTTAAGAATGTTTTAAGATAGTCGAAGCGTATGGTTTCCATGCTGGTTTAGCCTCTTGCCCGCTTTTAATATGCCTTCTTTATGTTATTTTCTTTTTGTTTTTGGAAAATCCTTATATTAGTTTTTTTAATAACCCCTATCAAAAATCAGGGTTGAAAAACATTGGCGACCTACACAGTAATAGTTTTTGACGCTCCAGTTGCAAAAGAGCGTGCTTATTCTGCATTAAGATTCGCTTGGACCTGCGACATTGAAGGACACAAAGTTCGAATATGGCTCTTTGAGAATGGCATATACGTTGCAAAGAAAGGACAAAAACCCGCTCAAGGCTTAATCAACTTCGGCGAAACACTCGAAGACCTAGTAAAAGGCGGTGTAGAAGTCAAAGCGTGTGTTGTCTGTGCTGAAGCCCGAGGCATAACCCAAGAAGAACTCATTGACGGCGTAAAACTAGCAACCGTGCATGAACTGGTCGAGTGGACAGCCACAAGCGACAAAATCATAACCTTCTAGTGACAATTATGAGCTTTGAAACATTGGATGTTAAGGGTAAAATGTGCCCAATGCCCGTTGCGTTAACCAAGCGCAAGCTTCAAGGCATGGCTGCAGGTCAACTATTGGAGGTTGTCGGCGAGGGCGAATTGGAGTTTGATAACATTCAGCGTTGGGTTAAAAATAACGGGCATGAAATTGTTGAGGCATCCAAGGGTGGGGTTGAGTTTAAGCTTTTAATCAAAAAGCTATAAACTGCACCAATTTTTTAAATATTTTATATCAAAAATTTTAATAAGGTTCCATTTTCTAGCCCACAGCCATAGAACAGTGGTTTTCATGGCAGAAAAATATGTTGAAATGTACAAAAACCTTGGAATGGACATAGAAAAACACAATCAACTCCTAAACATTCTAGGGCAATATTACACCGCAGTTTATCTCTCACAAAAAAACCGCCCCAAAGGCATGAGCTACTTTGACTTTGTCGTCTCAGAAGTCCATGGCCTGCGCATAAAAGAACTCAACGATTCCCGCGCAGCAGGCAACAAAGTAATCGGCGCATTCTGCATCTACGCACCCGAAGAACTCGCATACGCTGCAAACGCAACAGTTGTCGGCTTGTGTGGCGGTGCAGACTTCTCCGTGCCTGATGCGGAGGCAGTTATTCCAAGGAACCTGTGTCCCCTCATCAAATCCTTCTACGGCTTCAGACTCAACGGAACCTGCCCATATTTCCAATCCAGCGACCTAGTCGTTGGTGAAACCACCTGTGACGGTAAAAAGAAAGTCTATGAACTTCTCGGCGACCTCATCCCAACCTATGTAATCGAGATTCCCCACAAACCCGACACACAACAGGGCAAAGAGTTCTGGCTTAAAGAAGTTGAGGCTTTCAAAGCCAAAATCGAAGAAGTCACAGGCAACAAAATCACCGCAGAAAAACTCAAAGAATCCATCCAACTCATCAACGAAAAACGCAAAGCCCTACAACGCCTCCAAAACCTCCGAGCACAAACTCCAGCACCCATCAGCGGCTTAGATGCGCTTTTGATTTATCAAATCAGCTTCAATGATGACCCCAAACGCTTCATCGCCAAAGTCAACGAACTCTGCGATGAACTCGATGAGCGAGTGAAAAACGGCGTCGGCGTTTCAGCTAAAGATGCCCCAAGATTGATGGTTTCAGGTTGCCCTATGGCTATTCCTAACTGGAAGCTGCACAGCATCGCTGAAGGTTTAGGCGCATCCATCGTGGTTGAGGAAAGCTGCGTTGGAACACGCTACTTCACGGATTTGGTTGAGCCTAAAGGGGACAGCATTGAAGAGTTGCTTTGGGCTATTGTGGAGAAATACAGCAAGATTCCCTGCGCATGCTTCACACCCAACGACAGACGCATAGAAAGCATAAAGGATCTCGCTAAACAGTTCAATGTTGAAGGCGTAATTTACTACACTCTGCAAAACTGCCATGACTACAATGTGGAAGCTGTCAAGGTTGACCGTGCAATGAAAGCTGCTGATTTGCCGATGCTTAAAATTGAAACTGATTATGCATTTGGCGATTCTGAACAGATTAAAACACGTGTCGAAGCGTTTCTTGAAATCATCAAGGACGAACAGTAAACCATCCCTTTCCTTTTTTAGGTTTTTATATTATAAGGCTCCAATGTTTCTTGGGGCACAAGTGCAAGGAGAACAAGAAAAATGAGCTACAGATTAACCAAAGTTGTACCCGTGCACGGATGCAGCTGCAAACTACCTCAATACCAACTCGGTGACCTTCTTGAGCAAGCAGGCATAACCGAGGAGTTCAGTGAAGATGTTTTGGCGGGTCCATGGGAAAACAGCAGCGTTGTCAAAGTCGCCGATGGCATTGCCGTCCTCAACACGCTGGATTTCTTCACTCCGATGGTTGATGAACCTGAAATTCAAGGACGAATCGCAGGTAGCAACGTAACCAGTGACATCTACACGTTGGGCGTAACAAAAATTCCCTGTGTCCTTACCATTATGGCGTTTCCTGAGAATATGCCCACTGACTTAGCGGTTGGAATGCTCAAGGGACTGGGCGATTTCTGCCGAGAAATGGACACGCCCGTTATTGGCGGTCACACAATCCGCAATCCATGGCCAATCATTGGCGGCGCCGCAACAGGCATTGGTGACCCAGAAAAAATCGTTTACACCAAAGGCGCCAAACACGGTGACAAACTGTTCTTAACTAAACCCTTAGGAATCGCGCCTGCTATGGCTGCGTATCGTCTGCGTAAAGAAGAGGAAGGCAAAGAACTCCTCCAAGACATTCCCGAATCCGTGATTGATACGGCAGTGAACGGCGCCATCACTGGCATGATAACCTCCAACAAGTCAGTTGCGGAAGTCATGCAGAAGGTTCCAGTGCATGCTGCTACTGACGTGACAGGCTTTGGATTGAAAGGGCACTCTGCGAACATGGCGATGCTTGGAAAAGTTGACATTGTAATCAATAACCTCTATGTTATCCCTGGCACACCCGTGCTGGCTGACCTTTTCGGTTATCCATTATTGACAGGTGAATCTAAGGAAACTGCGGGTGGCATCTTGATGGCGGTAGCAAAGGAAGACGCTGATGACTTACAAAGCGAGTTGGATAAGCGTAAGGTGCAGCACTGTGAGGTCGGCTACGTAAAAGAAGGCGTTGGTGTTGTTCACGTGCTAGATGATGCTAAAGTCACCGAAGCATAACCTTTTTCTTTTTTACTCATATTTTTGGTTGGAAAAGTCGCCATAGTGACCTACTCCTCTATGGGTTCTGCAATGAATTTCTAATAGGAACCAAATAGACAGCAAATAGAAATGTTAAAAAAAGTTATTCACTTGATGTGCTGTTGTTTGTTGGGTTGTTTTTTGCTTATATAAAACGGGGCAGTAGTGGTTTTGGGTGCCTTATTTGCCAAAGGTTATTGCAGTTGTTGGCGGGAAACATTCAGGAAAAACCACCATAATTGAGCATTTAATTACCGAGTTTAAACGCCGCGGCTACCATGTGGGCACAATTAAAGAGATGGTTAAGATTCCCACTTTGGATACACCCCAAACCGAAACCGACCGCTACACTCAAGCAGGCGCTGAAGTCATCGCGGCAGTACCCCGAACAGAAACAGTTGTTTTCATCAAAAAACGGCTTGATATTGGGGAGATTTTACCATATTTTGAGGGCTTAGATTTTGTGTTTTTGGAGGGGTTTGAGTCGGAAGACGCGTTTTGTAGGGTGATTGCTGCTAAAACTGTTTCTGAGGCTCAAAGTTTTATGGACAAAAATGTTCTTGCTATTTCAGGTGTGATTAGTGCGTCTGAGGATGTTGCTGTGGTGCTTGGGGTTCCTGTGTTTAATGTTTTGACGCAGGTTGCTCAGCTCGCTGATTTGATTGAGCACCGTTAGGTTACTCAACTGTTATGGACACTACATCTTTTAACGATTTTTGGGTGTCCTGTTCGTTGCTGATGATTAATCGCAAAGGTCCTTCACCATCGTTCATCGTTGACATGTACATGTTATTTTTTACGTATGCCATAATCATGGTGACATTATCTGCAAAGATATAATCAAGAGTGAATGTTTCGCTTGTACCATCTGCGCTTTGAATTATGGCTGAGGTTGCATCTTCGTGCATTTTGGCGGTATAAAGCAAAAGTGCTACAGATACACCTGCGTAGGTGTCCGTGCTTGAGTCATCAGAATTTACGTCTAGAGTTATCTGGTCAACAGACACCAAGTCGTCCAGAGTGCAATTTGCGGGAACGTACACTTTTCCTTTTATTTCAAGATTAAGGTAAGGTTCTACACCATTTAGGCAAGTGAAATAGTAAATTGGAAGTGCTAATGCAATTATAAGCACAATTGTTGCTACAGCGATTTTCTGGTTTTTCCTGCTTTTTTTTCTCAACATTTTTCACTTAGTTAATTTTTTGTTTGCCTTATCATGTAATTGTGAAGATATTATATCAAGCATGCTTAGCGTGTATGCTATTTGTATTAATAAATAGATTTTCCCAAAACTCACCCTTATTAGGGCAGTTTTTTTAGGGCATTATTTAGTTCATGTTGAGCGTTTCTGTACTTGGTAACTAAGGCTTTTCCATATTCGGTGACTTCGGAGCTACCGCCGCCTTTTGCGCCTCCTCTGACCCGTGTGACTAAGCTTTCGCCAAGGCGTTCTTCTGATATTGTTATTCTGTGGAGGGCGTACCTGTAGGACATGCCTAGATGTTGGGAGGCTTTTAGGATGGAGTGGTGTTTGTCTATTTCTTCTATGAGTTGTGCTATTCCGTCGCCGAAGGTTGCTTGGTTTTTCTCGTTTACCATCCAGACTTTTATTTTGTATGTTTGGGTGCTCAATGCTTGTCACTGTTTATTATTTTGGTGTGTTGGGCACTTAAGTTTAGTGCTTTTTTGGGGGGGTTGTGGGTTTTTGGTTTTAGTTTTTTTTATGTTGGCGCTGTGTTTGTAAACCAGCAACACTTTTATAGCATATATATTGTATATACAATTAATATTATTCAGCAGCTCAAACCGGGAGAACGTACACTTGACACAATCCAACATGCAACCCAAAGTTAATCAGGTTGTCGAAAAAATAGTCCTAAATTCAGTCACCAAAAAAATCACAGTATACGCCCCAGACATTGCAGAAAAAGCAAAAGCAGGGCAATTCGTGATTTTCAAAATACGCCAAGACAGCGAAAGAATCCCCTTAACCCTGTCATCATGGGATAAAGAAAAAGGCACAATATCCCACATTTTCCAAGAAGTCGGCTACTCAACCAAAGAGTTAGGCTCACTGGAAGTGGAAGACCACATAATGCACATAGCAGGTCCACTGGGAAACCCCAGTGAAATAGAAAACTTTGGCACTGCCGCCGTCATCTGCGGAGGCTTAGGTACAGCAGTTGCGTACCCCGTAGCAAAAGCCCTCAAAGAAGCAGGAAACAAAGTAATCTCCATTGTGGGTGCCAGAAACGCTGAACTCTTCATTTTAGAAGATGAAATGACCGCGGTGTCAGATGAAATCTACTTCACATCTGATGATGGCTCAAAAGGCCAAAAAGGCTTCGTAAGTGACGTTTTAAAATCATTAATTGCAAAAAACATCAAATTCGACATTGTATTTGCCATTGGGCCCCCAATCATGATGAGCGTAATCGCAGACATCACCCGTCCATATGGAATCAAAACCATTGCCAGCCTAAACCCAATCATGGTGGACGGCATGGGCATGTGCGGTGCCTGCAGAGTAACCATAGGTAACGAAACCAAGTTTGCCTGTGTGGACGGCCCAGAATTTGATGCTCACTTAGTTAACTTTAAAGAACTCATGCAGCGGCTCAAAAGCTACTGTACCGAAGAGAAAAACCTCATGCAAGCACACGAACACCACGGAGGAAATTGTCAATGTCACAACCACTAAACCAAAATGGAAACAATAAACGCTTCACCGCAGTTGACGTGCGAAAGCAAGACCCGTCAGTGCGAACCAAAAACTTCAAAGAAGTAGTGTTAGGCTACACCGAAGAACAAGCAATAGCTGAAGCATCCCGTTGCCTAAACTGTGTGGCACCAAAATGTGTTGAAGGTTGCCCAGTTGGCGTACAAATCCCCGCTTTCATTAAACTCATAAAACAAAACGATTATATCGATGCCATAAACAAAATCAAAGAACGCAACAGCTTACCCGCCATCTGCGGACGGGTATGTCCCCAGGAAGAACAATGCCAAAAAATGTGCATCCTAAGCAAAAAAGGCGACCCAGTTTCTATTGGTAGGCTCGAACGGTTTGTTGCCGATTTTGAGCGCGAACGAGGTATACAAGTGCCCGCAATTCCGCCAAGTAACGGCAAAAAAGTTGCTGTTGTCGGTGCAGGACCAGCTGGCTTAACCGTTGCAGCAGACCTTGCAAAACTCGGCTACAAAGTCACAATTTTCGAAGCACTTCACAAAGGCGGCGGTGTCCTTGTCTATGGTATTCCTGAGTTCCGTTTGCCAAAGCAGATTGTGCAAACCGAAATTGACTACATCACCAAGCTGGGCGTAGAGTTCCAGCCTGACTACTTAATCGGCAGAATCTTCACCATCGAAGAACTATTCAAGCAAGGCTACGAAGCAGTCTTCATCGGAACCGGTGCAGGATTGCCCAAATTCCTCTGCGTCCAAGGCGAAAATCTCAACGGCATCTACAGCGCAAACGAATTTCTCATACGCGTAAACCTCATGAAAAGCTACAAGGTCCCACAATCCAAAACCCCAATCCGCGTTGGCAAAAACGTGGCAGTTATCGGCGGCGGCAACGTTGCTTTGGATTCTGCTCGTTGCGCGTTGCGGTTAGGTGCTGATAAAGTAACAATTATTTACCGACGAACACGAAATGAGATGCCTGCACGACAAGAAGAAATCGATAATGCCGAGGAAGAAGGTATCGAATTCAAGTATCTCACTGCACCCCTCAAATTTACAGGCGACGAACAAGGTAACGTTAAGACGATGGAGACAATTTCGATGCGGCTCTGTGATGCAGATGACACTGGAAGACACCAAGTTGCACCCATAGAAGGCTCCGAATCAACCATGGACGTGGACACAGTAATCGTAGCCATCGGACGCACACCCAACCCCATCATACAAGGCACAACCCCTGGCCTAAAAACCCAGCGCGGCGGCATAATCGCCAGTGACAGCAACTTCAAAACCAGCCTCGAAGGCGTCTACGTCGGCGGCGACATCGCAACAGGCGAAGCCACCGTAATCAGCGCCATGGGCACAGGGAAAACCGCGGCAAAAAGCATCCACGAATACCTACAAAATAAAGAAAAGAAAGAATAAATCGGGAACGCTTAGGCGTCCCTTCACCTAACTTTTAGTTTTTCTCTGATTTTTGTGCTTCCCTTAACCGCTGGTTTTCCTCGATTAAAGATTTTATCGCGTCGGTTGCGGAGGTTAATAGGTCGTTGAAGCCCAAGTTGATATTGGCAACACGCATGTTGAATATTTGGATTTTTTGCTGAATCTCAGATGAGAGCTGGACTTGGTTGTGTTCGGTTTTAGGGTTTAATTGCTGCTTTTCCATTCTTTTCCAGACCTCTTACTAGCTTGTTTTGTTTTTTAACGCTTTAAGTTCCCCATTAATTCTTACTCTGATCGGGGACGCGTCTGGATCGTCTGTTTCCACCACGGAGACATCAAGGGTTTCGTCGTTGTACCGTATTTTTAGCGGACTACTGCCTAAAGCCGCAAGCTGAATCTGGCTTGTGACTCCACTGGAACGATAATTCAGATTGGGCAATGAAGATGTAAAAACCATGTTTAGATAGCTGTCACTTGTCGCTGTGGTAACGTTGAACCAAACATTAGTAAGAATTACGGCAACTCTAAAGATAATATGTAAATGAAATGCCCAAGGACTCGAAAGTGTATAATCTGCTCCGACAGGTGATGATGTTGCTGAACCAAGAACATGACTGCCTATTTTTAATTCTATATAAATACGGTCTGTTGAAGTAACAGTTCCTGAAACAGGAATATTATAATCACTTGTCCAATTAATTATTTGCCAAGCAGGCCCTGATACTGGACAATTGCCCGAACCGAGAATCGCCCCGACAGCATTGTTTTTGCGAATAACTAAATATGTGTTATCCATACCGACAATTTGGAGGTCTGAAACTGTTGGTATAGTTAATGCCAGATTAACCATCTATATTCCCCCTACGTTAGCCAGATGTCGCCGTCTACAGGTGAAGCAGGCGCACCAACACGAATTTGAAAAGGAAACGTTGAACCATCCAATTTTTTAAGACTATCAGTACGCAGTGCCGCAGTTGAAATGTATGGTGCAGTGTCCTCGAGTCCAGCGGTTAATGTTCCCCAAGTTTTTGTTTCACCAACCAGCCCAGCATAAATGTTAACGGTGTGCGCTGCAAAATCACCAAGCTGGTTTATTCCATAATCTGTTCCAATAATTCCCAGTCCCTCAGCATAAATATTGGCACATTTCAGGTTTCCAAGGTCTGTTTGGTTAAGGCGGTAAATGTGTAGGGTATCTAAGTTATAATTATATTCGCTTGTTGGAGCAAATTCTTGCCATTCCGCTGCTGTTTCATTATATTTATAGATCATGGCTTCGCCTGTGTTGATATATAATTCGCCATCTTCGGGTGTGGCACTTGGAAAATCGTTTATGTCATGCAAAGCGCTCAATTCAGAGTGCATCAGCCAAATCATAGGTTGATGAAACGGATCATACATTCCGCTACCAAGACCTAGCATACCTTGGTTAGAAGATATATATCCTCCAACTGCGAAGTCTTTTTTTACTATAAAACCTTGACTCCAAGTTAGAATCGGATTATTGGTACCAGACATTTTTATAAGGGATAAGTCCCCATAATGTCCACTATCTGTGTCCTTAAACCGAATATAGTTTTCTCCAGTAGGGATTGTATAGGTATGAGGCTTCCAAAGACCATTTTTCCATTCCCAAATGTAATGATAAACTAGATCATTTGGGCTAATTGTCGGTGTCTGGGTAGGAAGCCTGATACATCTGCTTATATTCAGGGTTAACTTATTAGTGCCATCATCATCGAATATTGTATCTAGGTTAATATAGTTCTCATCATCTGATGCTTTAATTGTAAGTTGAGGTTTGCATGTTAGGTGGTCAAATATTCCATCTACCACAGGTTTTTACCCCTTAACGCTTGTTTTTCTGTGTTATGGATTTGTTGGTTTTCTTTTGATGTTTTTGCTATTTTCATATTATTCACGCTTTGATTATTCTATTGCTTGTGCTTTTAAGGAAGAAGAACGGTTTAGGTAACAGGGATATAATGCAAAGTATCCTGAATACCGAGAAATTAAGAAAAAGAAGTGCAGACCTTTTATGAGATAAAACGGTTACATAATTGTCGATTAAAACCTCGGAAGTGCCAAGGAAAACTACACTAATATTCTTAGAAGCATTTGGCAATCATGACTACGTTATTTGTGACGCTCGTGGATTCACAATGACGTATGTATAAGCAGCTTAAACGGAAAATCTCAGGGTTGCTCAGTTATTTTAAATGCACGGTTCACTGCAACCTCAGCGATGCTTTGAGCACAATGGGCAATACGACGCATGTTATCTCGAATTGAGCACAAGGCGCAGACGAGTTCGGCGCTTTTTTGGGGTCCAACAAAGGATTTGGCAGCGATTTCAACGTAGAGTTTTTCCATTCTCTGCTGACTTTTCATGATTTCAACTGAAAAGTTGATATCCCGGGCAAAAAATGCCTTAAACGCCTTAACATAGAGGTCAATGGTTTCATTTCCAGCCGTAACCATCAACTCCGCAACGTCATCAGGAATCCTGTCATTGTTGCCTTCAATCATGACAAGGTTGCGGGCTATGCTTGCGGCGTAGTCAGCGGCGTGTTCCATTCGATAAATCAGGATTTGATAATCCATGCAGTCCAAGGGGTCCACGTGAAGTTCGTTGGCTAACACGGGGTCTTGAGCAGCATTGCGTAAAATCCTCAGAACAAAAAACGCAAATTGGTCCACGTCATCATCGAGGGGGAAGATGGATTTTGCGAGGGGTATGTCGTGGTCTTTTATGGCGGTGATGGCGCTTTCGCACATGGAGAGGGATATGAGGTGCATGCGTTGTATGGTTTGCTGAAGTGAGGCTTGGGATTCGTCAGTGAGACTTTGGATAAAGACGCATTTTGAGTCAGATTCCATCACGCGCATGTAGAGGCGTCCTGCAATGTTGCGGATTGCCTTAGTCTGCGGAACGGAGAAGACTTTGGAGGAAGATAGTTTGATTCCTGAATACCCATTGAGGAATGCGCCTAAAACTTTTTGAGTTATGAGAAGTTCGTCTTCGTTTTGATTGATATTTAGGGTTGTTTCTTTTTGGGTTGTTTTTTTTAGGGTGCTGGGGTAGATGACTAAGGAGCGGTCGCGTTGTATTGCGAAGGATACGGCGTCACCTTTTTTGAGGTCGTTGAGTTGCATCCAGTCTTTTGGAAGAGAAACAACCAAGGATGATTTGCCAAGAGACATAATTTTTCTTTCCAAATCCATTCCCTCGTCATATCACAGGTACATTACTAGTATTATTCCCTTCTAGTATATATTAGCATATACAATCAGAATCTTAGCAACAAAAATATTTGCCACCTATTAGGCTCCTAATAGCCAAAGTATGCAGAAACGATAGAGGAGAGGTTGGTTTGGTGTTTTTTACAAGTCAAATTATTAAGAAAAAGATGATGAAGTGGGTCTGCCGAAAAACAACAGACCTGTGTGCCTATTTCCATTTGGTTAGGATTTCTTCGCGCTGGAACGTGGCTTTGCTTAAGTAGAACAAGCCAATGTCGGCTGCGGCTAATGCAACAGAGACTACCACTGCCAATAGGGTTACAGCGGAAAATATCGCTCCAAAGATAACCACGAAAATCAGCGGCAAAACCACTATTCCGCCCAGTTGTTGCGCGGCTCGTATGTCACTTACTCTGGAAGAGATTATGACGTTTCCTAAGACACTCATGACACAGCCCAGTGGTGTAATCACGAAGGTCAGCAGTGCCCAGTACAAGTTGGGAAACAGGTAGATTCCGATGGTGTTGTAGGACCAGATATCAATTATTGGCAGGAAGATTGCGGCTGCTAGGTATGTGACTGCCATGCAGGGTAGAAATGAGGCTAAACATTTACCCAGCAGCAGTTCACTGTCGGTGGTCGGTGTAGCTAGGAGGGGTTCAAGGCTTTTTTCGATTTTTTCTCCAACGATGCTGTAGGATGCGATTATGGAGGGCAAAACGGCTGGTATTAAAACGAAATACATGATGGACAGGTTACCAATTTGAAACACTGTCTCGTACAGTTCTTCTGTAGTCATTTGACTTGCACCCGCGGTTATGCCTTGCGTAAGGAACAGCGGCAAAACCACCCCTAAAATGATGGGCATGGCGATTAGCGAGTAGAATACGTATCGGTTTCGTCGGATTACGCTTAGGTCTTTTTTGGTTACTATCCACGCTTTTGACAGCCTCATTATGCTGAAACCTCCCGAATCAACTTTAGGTAAACATCCTCAAGCGTTGACCGCAGCTCCGTCACGTACTGGACGTTGCCGCCTGCCAAAACAACCGCCCGAACAACCTCGGGGTTATTTCGTTCAGGATTATCCATATCCAGTATCAGCTTATTGTCTTGAGAACGCACTGCCTTAACAGCGCTTAAGTTTTGCACTGCGGATAAGACTGTGTCTGAAACGGTTTCTAAGTGAATTATGGTTTTGCGGTGATACAGGCTCTGCTCTAGGTTTTTGGGTGAATCAACCGCGATTAGTTTGCCTTTGAGGATGGCGATGCGGTCGCAGAGTCGTTCAGCCTCGTTTAGGTTGTGCGTGTTTAGGAAGATGGTACGTTTTTCCTCTTTAAGCTGCACAATGAAGTCGCGGACGGTTTTGGAGGCTTCAGGGTCAAGATTCGCTGTAGGCTCATCCAAAAATACCACCTGTGGATCATGAATAAGCGCTCGTGCAATGGCAATTTTCTGTTTCATGCCTTTGCTAAATCCTGCAACTGCGTCGTTTCTGCGCTCCCAAATGCCTAAAGCCTTCAACAAGCGTTCGATGTTTTCTTTGCGTGTGGCTTCGGGGACTTCGTAGAGTTGCCCGTAGAAGTCGAGGTTGCGGTATGCGCTTAAGCTTTCGTATAATCCTACGTTTTCAGGTAGGAAACCTACGAGTTTTCTGATTTTTAGGCAGTCATCTGGGTTATTGATGCTGTAACCGCCTATTGTTGCTTCGCCACTTGTTTTGCCTATCAAGCAGCAGAGCATGCGCACGGTTGTGGTTTTTCCTGCGCCGTTTGGACCAAGGAAACCAAAAACTTCGCCTTTTTCAACTTGCAGTGTGAGGTTGTCCACTGCTGTGTTTGCTCCGAATTTTCTGGAGAGGTTGGTTGTATCTATCATTTTAGTGCCATCCTTTGTATGTTTGTTTATGTTGTTTATGATGAATAACTATTTAAGCAAAACGAAACCGTTTTCACTTTATGAAACTGATAAAACTGCTTGACCAAGAAGGCACAAAAATCGTCTCAGACCCCACAAACCAACTCATCCTCAAAGAACTCGTCAGTTCCGAGCAATCCATCGCACAACTCGCCCAAAAAATGAACATACCAACCCTCAAACTCTGGAGAAGAATGCAAAAATTCGCTAAAGCAGGCCTAGTTGAAATCTCTCGAACAGAAAAAGTCGGCAATATAGAAAAAAAGTTTTACCGGTCAACAGCCACATGGTTTGCATCCCAGCAATTTTTTGATTTTAAACCCAAAGACCGCAACCTTCAGGAAGCATTCGACATCTACTCTGACATCCAAAAAAGCATGATGATACAGTTGTCCTCTTTTGGTGACGTACCTAAAGACATTGACCCTGTTGATTTTTCCATGTATGCTAACATGCAGGCTTTTGCTGATTTTTGCCAGACCCCCGAAAAGAGACAGAAAATTGCTGAGTTAGTAAGACGGCTTGAGGTTTTTAAGACACAAACTGGTCTTTGATGATGTGTTTGCTGTTGTTGTGCAGGGGTGCAACTGAACACTTATTAATGGACAAAACAACTAATACTTGTTATTTTATTGGGTAATTTAATATTAAATAAGCATAAATATATAAAATTTTGAAACTGTTCCATTAAATAACCTTTAATATTCCATACAACCCACGTGTATGGTCAAGAAAAAACTGGATAGTTTTACAAATCATCTATATTTATTATCCACAGTTGTTTAAATAGCGCTATTTTAATTATTAGCTGAGGAAAAACCTCAATTTTTCTGCTTTTGAAATATAGAAAAATTGTTTCTTGTTCCACTTCTGTCAAGGAGGGATTTGTTCAGCATTGGTTATCAACCAAAAAGAGCTCGTTGAAGAACTAAAAAGTGAATGGAAAAAACTCTGGCGAGAAAAGCACAATGATAAAATCAGGGCTGAAGGCATAGCAGTAAATGATTACTCCACACTTTTTGTCGATAAAGGCACAATAATTCATGCAAGCCGAGACTTCAAACTACTAAATTTCAGAGACATACTAGAACAGCATGAAATAGCTGAACAATACATCCCCGTTAACCCCTGTGTAGGCGGATGGACAAAGTTTGTGAAAGAAAACATTACAAAAAAACAGGTGCCCTCCAAGAAGCGGGATGAACTCTTTTTTGATGAAAGAAAAATTAAGCAGCAACCTAAAAAGGGCGGAAGAGGCTGGCTGCACGCGTAGCATTTGAACCTACTTTTGAGGAATTTTTCTTGGTTAATTATAGAGACAGGTTGGACATTATAGCAGACATTTTAACTGTTGCTAGTCATGACGCTAAGAAAACTCAGATAATGTACAAGGCAAATCTGAGCTATAAAGTGCTGCAAAAATACCTAACCGAGATAATGGGGGCTTCTTTAATTCGATATGAAAGAGGTCGTCAACTCTACAGTTTAACTTCTAAAGGGCAAGCATACTTAGATGCCTACAAAGAGTACGCTCAAACTAACAAACGCATAGAAAAACGCTTAACCGACATATCCACAAAAAAGAAAAACTTGGAAGAGTTTTGTACAAACGAAGACTGCCCAACTGAAGAAACTCACATTTTTGAATAATTCTGGGCGACTATTTCTTATGACCATACGTAATTATTCTGCTTTAATCTTAGTAGCAATTTCAGTAGTATCCTTATTTGCTATTGCCCCCTTTGTTGAGTCTTTCAGTTTTTTCCCAAACCCTACACCACTAAGTGAACTCTACATGCTTGGACCAACACATAATACAACCTACCCCTTCTCGGTTAGCAACAACCAAAATTACCGTCTCTACATCGGCTTAATAAACCATGAAGAAAAAGACTGCAACTATGAAATTCAAGTAAAATTCCGCACACCCCAACAAGCAACCTCTGAAACGTACACAGAACACCCAGAGCCCAGCAACCAAAAAGTCTTAACAAAAATACCGCTCCAACTACCCGATAACGCAACCAAAGAAATGCCCCTTGACATTTCGTTTTCTTATGAGCACACCGATTCCATGCTAACCATGAATACCGTTAGAGTAAATAATGGCGCCTACACTTCAGGCTGCCAAATACCTGTTGATTCTGACGGTGATTTTTACGGCAACTTAGTCTTTGAACTCTACCTGCTTGATTCTCAAAATAACAGTGTGTATAAGAGTCAGGTTAGTTTGTGGGTTCGGTTAACTTAGTTTTAAACCAAACATAGAACATAACAAAAATGTTCTTGACATCTTTTCCTTATACCCTTAAATTTTTTCTCAGATTCTATTATTAACAATCTAAAAATCAAACATTTTTGGAGCTGCTTTTGTGGACAAAATTCAACCGCTTATTTCAGTGGTAATTGCCGCGCTTAACGAAGAAGAAGGCATAGGCAAAACCATAGGTGAACTCCAACAAGTTCTACAAACACCTCACCTAGTAGTAATTGACGGCAACAGCGTTGACAAAACCATTGAAATAGCCAAAAACATGGGTGCAGATGTTCTGCTACAAGAAGGAAAAGGCAAAGGCAGCGCTATGTTTCAAGGCATAAAGATGCTTAAAGCAGATGAGAATTTTGTTGTTTTCACAGATGCTGACTACACTTACCCTGCAACTTACCTGCCTGAAATGATTGATGTTTTAGAGCAAAACCCCCAAGTTGGCATGGTCATTGGAAACCGCTTCAGAGGGGCAATAAATGAAGACAAAACAGTTTGGAATCCCTTCTATATAGGAAATAAACTTTTGGCGTTTGCCCAGCATGTAATGAACGGCGTAAAACTTGAAGACCCCTTGTCCGGCTTGCGCGTTGTTCGAAGTGAAATTTTGTCAAGCTGGAAACCAAAAAGCAAAGGGTTTGATGTGGAAGCAGAATTGAACGCACTTGTTGGACGTAGCGGCTACCGTATTGTTGAAGTTCCCATTGATTACCGAAATAGGTTAGGCGTTAAAAAACTCAAGTTGCGTCATGGTTTGGGCATAATGAAGCGGATTTTAGCGGAAAGTTTGACTTTTTAAATTCATAGTTTCTAGTTTTTGCAAGACTATTTTCTTAATTGGAGCAATAAGTATGGAAGTTAATAGTGCAATTCAAAAAATTGGTGTTGTCGGATTAGGTAAAATGGGTATAATGCACGCTTGTTTACTGAATGTTTTGCCTAATGTGCATGTTGAGGCGTTATGTGATAAAAGTCGGCTTATGCGTACAGTGGCAAAAAGCGTTTTCCAAGGAACACTGGTAACAAACAGACTAGACGCTCTTACAGACTTGAATCTTGATGCAATCTACGTTCTTACACCTATCCCTTCGCATTACCCAATAATCAAGCAAATCTACACCAAAAACTTAGCCAAAAACGTGTTTGTAGAAAAAACTCTCACAAGCAAATATGCACATTCACTGGAGTTGGTTAAAATGGCTGAGGCTCTCGGCGGAGTTAATATGGTTGGTTACATGAAACGTTTCGGAGTAACTTTCAATAAAGTAAAAGAGCTCCTTGACAAGAAAGTTTTAGGAGATTTAATTTCCTTTAAAGCCTACGCGTTTTCATCAGATTTTGTTGATGTACCCCAAGGTTCCTTGGTTTCAAAAGCCAGAGGCGGCGTGGTGGAAGATTTAGGCTCACATGTTGTAGATCTTGCTGTTTGGTTTTTTGGAGACCTCAAAATAACCTATGCCAAAGTCAACTCGCGGATAACCGTGGGTTCTTTAGATGATGTGTCCTTTGGGGTTGTTGGTGCTGACGGGTTAGAAGGAGACTTTGAGGTTTCATGGCGAAAAAGCGGCTATCGCATGCCCGAATTTGGACTAACAATTAATGGTACAAAAGGCAGCTTAAACGTAAACGACGACCAAGTAAAGCTTGAACTAAACGGTGCTTTGCCTTCTCGATGGTACCGCATGGATATGGATGATAATGTGGATTTTTTGCTTGGTGGTCCCGAGTATTGGCGTGAAAACAAGCATTTCACTGACGCTGTCGTTTTAGGTCAGCAGTGCCAGTCAAATTTCAAATGTGCCTTAAAAGTTGATTTTATGCTTGAACAAGTTAGGTGTCAACTTCATGACTAAAAACCAACTAAAACTTCTGGTCGGTGACAATCCCTTCCATGGAATCAGCCATCTTTCACAGGAAAGAGCACGTGCACGACTAATTAACCAAAATAAAGACGAAATTGACTGGGCAACAAGGCTTGTTAGTCTCAGTTTAGAAAACGGCGCAGATGGCTTTATGTTCTCCGTGGACCAAACCACCCTTCAGATAATTCAAAAACTCGATACCAGCAAACTTGATGTCCACTTGCACGCTATTGCACCCTACGCCTACGAGTATGTGCGTAAATCCACACAGGCCGGTGGCATATCGGGATTGGCTAAGGCTTTTGCTATGGACATGCTTTTTTCCTCTAACATCAAAGTTTTGATGTTTAATGTTTTTGGGATTTTGCGTTTTAACCTGTCTGCTCTTATGAAAACCTACGTTGCCTACGAACTCTCACGCATCCGATCCGTTGCGGGCAGCCGCATGCATTTGGACTCATTTATGCTGCATGAAATCATAACAGACATGGCGCTGGCGCTTAACATGGAGAAACTGTTCAAGTCATATATTGCATTTCTTGAAAGCTACAAGATTCGACCTGGATTAGAAACCCGAAATTTCCCCTGCCTAGTAAACAAGTTTAGCAAGTGGAATATTGATTTTAGCAAGTTAACCATAACGGCATCTTTTAACAAGGTTGGCTTCCAAATGTGCCCAAGCCAAGCCGATTGCGAAGAAGCATTGGAACGCGCCAGCGAAGCTGAAGTTATTGCGATGAGTGTGCTTGCAGCTGGATACCTCAAACCTCCTGAAGCCTTCAGTTACTTGCAGAGTCTTAAAGGGTTAAGTGGACTTGTCATCGGCGTTTCAAAAGAGGAACATGCAAAACAGACGTTTAGGGCTTTTAGAGCGGATAATTTAGTGTTTTTACCTGCTATTGGTGAAGAAGTGAGAGCTTGATTTGGCTTTTAGCTATATGGGTTACTGTTGGTGCCTTGTTCTTGGGTGTTCCCGCAGGGTATTTCTTTTACATGCGTCGAAGTTCTTCTTCTGGTTGGAACCTTAAACTTGACAGGGATTATGTTCCTTCAACAACTATTCTTATTCCTGTGCATAATGAGGAAAAAATTATTCGTTATAAACTTGAAAACATCAGCAAAGTCAATTATCCAAAAGACAAAATGGACATTATCATCGTCAATGATTCCTCAACAGACAACACTCTTACCGAAGTAAACCATTACATCCAAGATTACCCCAACCAAAAAATCAAGATTTTCGACAGCAAAGTGCACATGGGAAAAACAGGCTGCCTAAACAATGCCTTAAAAACCATAAACTCAGATATTGTAATTATTTCTGATGTGGACTGTTTCTGGCCAAGCGACATACTCACTAAAGCAATCTCGTACCTGTCTGACCCAACAGTGGGTGCCATAACTGCGCGGGAACTGCTATTGAATCCCAAAGATTCATGGGTTACACTTGGCGAGCAATTCTACGACAGCAACATCCAATCCGTTCGCATCGGCGAATCAAAACTACACTCAACCATCTTTTTCCAAGGCGGTTTTGCAGCGTATAAACGAAGTGCGCTGGAAGAGTTTAATCATGCAACTGATGATTCAGGAACCGCACTAGATATTGTGCAGGCAAATCAGCGTGCATTGTTGATTCCTGAAATCGGCTTCTTTACACTTAGTCCAACAAAATGGAAACACAAAGTTGCCATAAAACTGCGCCGCGCCAGCCACCTTCAGCATCTATGGGCAAGATGCCTAAACTTGCTGATTCACGGCAAACTTGCTATGCCCAAGCGGATTGCGGTTCCAGAGATTGTTTTGCACATTTTTAATCCTGTTTTGCTTGTTTTGTTGGCGGTTTTATCTGTGGCTGTTATGGTAGTGTACCCTTGGCTTGCTGCTGTTTTGATGGTGCTTCTTTTTGGCGTTTTTGCTGTCAAAAAAACCCGTGTTACAGCTTTTGAGTTGTTGCAGAATAACCTGATTTTGTTTGCTTCGTTGTTTTCTTTTTTTGGTAACCGCCAGATTAAACTTTGGAAACCTGTGCAGGAATCACGTTCAGTGCTAACTGAGAAGCTACTAAGGGAAAACCAACTCATCTAACTCGCGTGGCCATAAGCCTCCTGAATAGCAAAAAAAGTAAACAACCTTGAGGTTTTTTTATGATATTTCCGCTTCTGTGTAACTCCAATTATATTTCTGAGTTGAATTTTTTGGATGAAGACTTCGTGGTAACCGTTGGTGTATGTGTTAAAAATGGTGCCCCTCTGATAAAAAGAGCCATTGAAAGTCTTTGCTGCCAAACTTTTCCAGCTGAAAACGTTGAGTTAATTGTGGTTGACGGAAACAGCAACGACGGCACCTTGCAGCTAATCCAGAGTAGCTTGCGTCGAAATTTTGGTAGATTAACCATTTTTCAGGAGAACGGCGGCTTAGGAATCGCGCGGCAAATGGTGGTTAAACACGCCACTGGAAAATACATAATCTGGCTGGATGCAGACATGATTCTTACGCCCAGCTATCTTGAGAACCAGATTTCTTTTATGGAGCAACACCCTGATGTAGGACTTGCTGCAGGAAAATATAACGTTCACATTGGGCATGGTCTCGCAGCTGACCTAGAAAACATCGTTTATGCTGTGGACTCGGTTTATGGTCATAAAAAAAACTCTGAAAAATTCGGTTATTTGCCTGGTGCTGAAGGAGCAATTTACCGAGTGAAAGCTGTCCGCGCTGTAGGTGGATTTGATACACGCATAAAAGGCGCAGCTGAAGACACAGAAATGGCTTACCGCGTCAGAGCTAATGGTTGGAAGATTGCAGAAACCAATGAAGCTTTCACAGAATCTACAAGGGCAACTTGGCAGTCACTATGGCACCAGTATGTATGGTATGGACGAGGCGCCCATTTTATTTTTCATAAAGACCCAAATACGATTAATCCCCTAAAAATGACGCCTATGGCTGGGTTCATCGCGGGGACTATGCGGTCTCCCTGCGCGTATTTGCTTACTCACAAAAAGTTCTCTTGCTTGTTGCCTATTCATTATACTTACAAGAGGTTAGCTTGGTTTGTTGGCTTCTTTAGTGCGCATCTAAAAGGCTACGGACATGAACTCAAATAATTCCCCTCTTGTAACAGTTGGCGTCTGCGTGCGAAACGGGCAAGACATGCTTCCAGCCGCGTTAAACAGCATCCTAAACCAAACCTACCCCGCCCAACAAATCCAAATCATAATAGTCGACGATGACAGCCAAGACCACACCCCACAAATAATCCAACAATACAGCAACCTGCTGGGCGACAGAGCCAAAACGTTGAGGTCCAACTGGAAAGGGTTAGGTCATGCAAGAAACCTGATTGTGGATAATGCTGACGGCGAGTTTCTCCTTTTTGTGGATGCCGACGAAATCCTAACTCCCAATTATGTGAACGCACAAGTTGAAGTGATGCGCAAAAACCCCAAAGTTGGCATAACCGCGGGTGTCTTCCGAAGCATCCCCCGTAACCCCATCCTAAATCTTGAAGTAATCCCCCACATTGTGAACCAAAAAAGCTTTGGCAAACCCAAAAGTTTTGTTTGGAAATCAGACAAGCTAATCGGGACCGGTGGAACAGCATTTAGGATTAATGCGGTGCGGCAGGTCGGCGGGTTTGACGAGCAGATTAAGGGTGCAGGCGAAGACACTGACTTGATTTTGCGAATCAAACGTGCGGGCTGGGAGATTGTGGCTAATTCCGCGGAGTTTTATGAATTTCACGGTGGCTTATCAAGTCCCACACAGCTTTGGCGTAAGTATTTTTGGTACGGGTTTGGTTGTCAGAGAAGCTTTCAGCAGACAAAAGATGCGTTTTCGCTTCCCCGCATGTCTCCCTTAGCTGGGCTGGTAACGGGGCTTCTTTATTCGTTTCCTGCTTACAGGTTTTTGCATCAAAAACAGGTTTTTCTTTTACCTCTGCATTACGGGTTTAAGCAGGTAGCTTGGACTTGTGGCTTCATGAAGGGACAACTCGAACATAATTAACAGCAAACATACTGTTTTTATGTGAAAGCATGGACCTCAAGGCTTTCATAAAAGGCATTAACGTTAATGCTGTAGAAACAAATGTGAAATGGAATTTTATCGATAGATTTTTTTCATGGATTCCATGTTCCAAACTGAAAAACAAAACTTTCTCAATCATCGGTAATAACTGTTTCACAGGCGGCATATACCACAAATTCGGCTTGCAATACAACACACCAACCATTTGGACCTACATTTATCCAAAGGATTACCTGAAACTTCTTGAAAACCTCATCTGGTATCTAAAACAGCCATTGACGTTCAAGAAAGAAACAGAGCATAAAATGGCTCACAGCTTCTGTGAGGGCATGAATGAAACATTTCCAATAGGCGTGCTCTATGATATAGAAATACATTTTATGCATTACAGAAGTGAACAGGAAGCAAAGGAAAAGTGGACACGACGAGTCAAACGACTAAATCTAAACAACCTGTTTGTGCTTTTTTCTGATGGTGACGAGTTCAATGAGGAATACCTTGAAAGATTTGAAAAAATGCCCTACAAAAATAAGATTTTCTTCTCTTCAAAACCACGCAGCAATAAAACCACAGTTTTTATTCGTGAATGCCTAGATTCACCAGTTGTTTCTGACATGACAAGAAACCGCAAATATGAAAAATATCTTGACTTAGTTAAATGGCTTAACGGCGAGCCGAACTTTAAGAAGATTTAAACAAAAAAGGGAGTAAGGAGAGCTTTGCTCATCCCACTTGAACGCTGGTCTTAAAAGAACCAGCTGAAAGGTGACCACCAGAAACTATTCCAGGGATTAAACCGGAATAATGTTAGTGGCTGGTGGTATGGTCTGAATGTCGGAAACACTGGATTTGTTGATTCTGTCGGCGTAGTTGTTGGTCGTGGGTTCCACCACCATGAATTTGAAGGTGTTGGCGTTGGGGTTGTCGGTGTCGAAGTCTCTGTTGGTGTAGTTGTAGGTGTGGGTGTCGGTGTTACAGGTGTAGGAGTAGGAGTTGGTGTTGGGGTTGCCGTTGGAGTTGGAGTCGCGGTTGGTGTTGGTGTAGCTGTTGGCGTCGGAGTTGTCGGGTTGGTTGTGGTAGTCGGAACATAAGCATTGATGAATCTTGTACCCATCTCGTTTGGTGAATAACCGCTGCTTAGCATTGTTTCTCCTGAATATGCAGGACCTAAGCCTGAATCGCTTAGCCAATAATATGCACAAGCACCAATGTTGAGGTCACGTTGAGCTTTGAGCAGATTTCCCCACCATGTGTAGTCAGCGTTTTTGTTGGTGCTACAAACAAGGCATGAGCCTTCTTCGTTGATAACAAGTGGTGCATTTACACCCATGCTGTTAATGCCTGTTTGTATTTGTGATTTGATTGTGTTGTAGTCTGTTGCCCAGTATGATGTTAGGTCAGATGGCGCGTAATAGTAGAAGTGTGTTGTGTACACCATGTTTGTTGGGTGGATTGCATTGTTGATTTGTGAGGCAAAGCTGAGGTTGTTACCGTAACCGTTAGGGAACCAGCCCACGTGCCACTGCATCATGATTAGGTGGTTTGAGCCTGTTCCGCGGATTGCATTGTACATTGTCTGCAGATAGGTCATGTATCCTGATGGGATAGCGTCAACGTCTGAGCCTAGGTTGGGTTCGTTCCATGCTTCAAAGATAGCGTTTGGGCAGTCTTTGAGGGTTATGGCCATGTCAGACCAGAACCATTGCCAGAATGCCTGTTCATTGTTGCCGTATCCTGCATCGTTGAGGAATCTTTGCGCAGCAGAATCCCATGTGCACATTGGCATTCCTTGCCAGCCAAAGTTTTCAGTTGCGTATGGATCACTGGCAGATGAGCTTGCAGGCGGCGTCATCATGTAAGGTACAATGTCGACGTATATTCCGTATTTGTCTGCTTCTTTGCAAAGTGTTTGTAGGTATTCTTTGGTGCTGATTGGTGTTGTTCCATAGTTAGGGTCTTCCTGTTGTGGAATTATGTTGTCTCGGTAGTACCAGCTTGGGTAAACGAACACGCGTATCATGTTAACGTGCCACTGTGACTGCATCGCAGAGAACGTTTGATCCATCACAGAAGTTGGATTATAGTTCCATTGTGCAGCCCAAGAGTCACTTTGGCCTTGTCCCCAAAATATTAGGTTGGGTGCAAAACCGGCGACTCCCATGCCACGCAGATAAACTGGGTTTCCGTTGGCATCAAGAATCTGATCGCCTTGAGTGTGCAGTGCTGACGTTGTTGCTGCTTTAACAGGGGTTGCATTGAAAACTGCAAACATGCTGATTGCAAAGATTGCAACCAGGCAAATTGCAGTGGTTTTGGCGAGTTTTCGGTGGCTTAGGAGATTTACTCTGTTCCGTATGTATGATATTTTCATTATCCCTCTCTCTTCTAAATTTTCAAAATTTGAACTGGGTTGTAACTATTTTATAGGTTTTTGAAAAGACCATTAACGCAAGTTGAAAACTATATTGTGCTTTTTGCGAAGCCAATTTTGCAATTTTTACGAATCCATTTAACGTTTAACCGTTTTTACAGGCGACAAACTGATGCCCCAAAAAATCGGTGTGTTCTGTCCAACTTTGAACGTTTACGGTGGAGGCGAATACGTTGCAGTTGCCATCGCAAACGCTTTAGCAGAAAATAATCAGAACGTAACCCTGTTTTCATCCAGCCAAGTTGACCCCAAAGAAGTCAAGAACTATTTTGGAGAAAGCCTCAACCCAGCCATTGAAGCAGTAAAGCAGACTTCAAATTTTAAACCTTGGGCATTAGCGGGATTTTATCAAACAATCCTTCAGTCAATCCTTGCAAAATCAAAATGTAACCTGCTAATTGACGTGTTCTCAAACTGCGTATTTCCATGGGCACAAGTCAGCTACATCCATTACCCCTTCCTAAACAAGGACTTTTATCGTACAACATTTCCATATCTTGAAAATCCTCACTTATTGCCAGTTGGCGCGTTACCTCATGTGTTCTTAGAAAAAAATTTGACCAGTTTTGACGACAAACTGATTTTGGCAAACAGCCACTACACCGCTGGGGAAATCAAAAAATACCAAAACAAGCCAGTGGAAGTTCTTTACCCGCCTTTTTCATCAGTAATATCCAAGATAGGCAAAACAACCCTCAAGAATCCTAAGGAAAACCTTGTGGTTACAACTTCACGGTTTGCACCAGCCAAAATGCTTGAGCGCATCCCCCAAATTGCAGCTAAAACCCGAAAAGACATAAACTTTGCAATAATAGGGCGCGTGTACAGCAGTGAAACATTGTTTGAGCTTCAAAAAATGGTCAAGCAAATGGATCTGGAAAATCGAGTAAAATTTTATCCTGATGCTTCAGCTCAGCAAAAATTTGATTTGCTCAAGAGGGCAAAGGTTTACTTGCATACAATGGTTGGGGAGCATTTTGGGATTTCTATTGTTGAAGCAATGGCATTAGGTTGCATTCCGCTTGTTCATAATTCTGGAGGCATGGTGGAGATTGCACCTGTACAGTACCGCTATGAGACACGGCAGCAGGCTGCTGAAAAAATAGATTCTGCAATCAGCGGTTGGTCTGAGTGGGAAAGTCTGTATGTGAAAGAGTTGGCGCAAAAGTTTTCTTTGGAGAATTTTTCTGTTCGGTTTTTGGATTTAATGTCACGGTTTTTTTAACGGGTGAATTTGTACTTGCGTGTTTGTCATATTTGGGACAAGTTCTACCCTACTATTGCAGGTGGCGTGGAACGTTACCTACTAAGCTTAACCCAGTACCTTGCAAAAAACAGGCAAATAGAATTTTCACTCATCACTGACCAATCCAAATTCCTCAATTTCACAAAGAAAATCCCAAAGTTTGAAGATACAGGCTACCTTAAAGTTTACCGTCTTGGACCCCAACCAATCGATGTTATTAACGGCGCAGTTTATTATGCCACAAAACGCACACCCAGATTTCTTTGGAAAATAAAACTAATCAGCCAATGCAACCAAGCTGTCCATCTAGACTTTGCCAATCCAATAGACCTTTTCCATGTTCACGGTTTATGGAACGATTTAGACTACGCTAGTATCAGTCGTTATCTTGGTTTATGCTTTAATAAGCCACTGGTTGTTACATTGCATGGCGGATTCATCGGTGACGTCGCATTCGGTGGAATGCCTCTTGAACACCCCTATCTGCAAAAATTCTTAAAAAATGACGTGGCAGCAATAACTACATATTCCCAAGAGGTATTAGATGGTTTGCGTATTCTTGGGTTTGAAGAAAAAAGTTTCCTAATTCGAAATTTTGTTGATACCAAAAAATTCGCAAAGCCAAAAACTGTGCAACCTCACGATTTGACCCTGATTTTTGTTAGCCGGTTGGAGGTTTTGCAGCATCCTGAGCTTATAGTTGAGGCTTTCCGAAGAGTCAATAAACAGTTTCCAAACACTAAACTGCATATTGTAGGTTCAGGTTCCCTGTTTGAGAAAACCCAAAAACTTGTCAGGGATTTGAATCTTAAAGATAGTGTGGTTTTTTTTGGTAAGCAGACAGATGTGCGAAAGTTTCTTTGGAACAGCGACATTTTTTTGGCAAGCAATTTTGGGTACATTGCATCACTTGAAGCGTGGTCTGCTGGTCTTGTTGTGGTAGCACCCAACTTTGGAGTAATGAAGGAAACAATAAAGGATGGCTATAACGGCTTACTTTTCACACCACAAAATGTTAACGCGCTCACGGCAGCAATCATCCGTCTAATTGAGGATAAACCCCTCCGTGAAAGATTAGCTGCTAACGGTAAGCGAACCGTAAGAGAATATGACATTGGAACGGTTGCGCCTAAAATCGCGGATATTTACGAGTCCGTAGCAAAGAAGTAGGTTTTTACTGAAGTGAACAAATATTGAATATGCCTAATCAGGATTTTTTATTTAAAAATTTCATCGGCATCCTGCTTATTTTGCAGGCGGTTTTGTACGTTACGTTTTTCTTTGATTTTCCACTTGTCCGCCAAGTTGTAGGCATCGGCTATTTGACTTTTGTTCCCGGCATCGTTTTCGTCAAATTACTAAATATCAAAAAACTCAGCATCGCCGAGTTCACCGTGCTGTCGGTTGGCTTTAGCCTTGCTTTCATAATGTTGGCGGGGCTTGTTCTTAACGAGATAGGTGTACAACTTGGCATTGCCTCACCAATTGCAAGCTTTCCGCTTTCAATTTTCATAAATACACTTGTTCTTGTAGGTGCAGCAGTAGCCTACCGTTTTCAGGAAAAAACTATCCCTGCGCAGCAACCAACTGAAACCTTTTTCCATCCTTTAATGGTGCTTTTTGCAGTATTACCTGCCTTAAGCATTGCAGGAACCTACTTAATCAATGCCTACAACCAAAATTTCCTTTTAATCATAATGTTTCTGTCCGTAGCTATGATCGTTGCCTGTACAGCATTTGTTAATGGCAAAGTAATGCGTAAAATTTACCCCTTTGCAATTTTTATGATTGCATTGGCGCTTCTGTTTCAGTTCTCTCTTCTTTCAGGGTATATTCAATCCTACGGAGGAGACTCCAGCGTTGAAACATACGTTCTCAAGGAGACTCTGGCAAATGGGCAGTGGTCTATGCAGTCGATAGTATCCACAGACCAATCCTTAGGTAGATACAATGCGATGCTAAGCATCACAATTCTGCCAACAACTTATGCAAATGTTGCTGGACTCAACCCTGATATGGTATACAAAATAGTTTACCCCATAATCTTCGCTTTAATACCTGTTGCGTTGTTTCTGATTTGGGGCTCTTTTCTGGATAAAAAATTTGCTTTCTTTGCAGCTTTTCTGTTCATGGCGCAGTCAACATTTTACACTGAAATGTTAGCGTTGAATCGCCAAATCATCGGTGAATTATTTTTTGCTTTACTGCTTTTCGTTTTGTTAAGTAAAAAAATTAGTCCAAAAGTTCGGTTTGTAAGCTTTGCCGTTTTTAGTTTAGGTTTAATTTTTTCGCATTATGCCCTTGCAGAAATCTTCATCTTATTCATAGTCGCCGCGTGGATAACCTCTGTTTTCATCATTAAGCGACCAAGTGTTAATTTGAAGGTCAGTATGCTTGTTTTTTTCTTTGCTGCAATGTTTGGCTGGTACATTTACACTTCAGGCGCCGTGGTTTTTGATAGTTTTATCGAGTTTGCGAGTTACGTGGGAAGCCAATTTGGAGACTTCTTTGACCCCATGTCTCGCGGCACCACTGTTCTTACGGGTATGGGCTTAACGGAGTCGCCTTCTTTCTTAAACACAATAAGCCGAATGTTTGCTTACGTTACAGAAATCTTCATTGTAACTGGAATAATTGCCCTTCTTCAAAATAAAACCCGCTTTGTTTTTGAACGAGACTACAAAGTTTATAGTTTAATCGCTGCGGGTTTTCTGGTTTCATTAACGATTATCCCAGGTTTGGCTAACACATTAAACATGACCCGCTTCTACCATCTCCTGCTAATGGTGCTCGCTCCCTTTTGCATTATAGGTGCATGGGCAATTGTTAAACTCCTGACAAGGCATGAAAAGGAACTTGTGGTTTCTTTGCTTATAGTTGCAGTTTTAGTGCCATATTTCCTGTTTCAAAGTAATGTTGTTTATGAAATAGCTGGAACCCAAAGTTGGTCTCTTTCTCTAAGTAAAGACAGAATGGATCCTGTGCAGTTATATGGTGATTTTGGCTGGGTTAATTCTGCAGGTGTTTATAGTGCACAGTGGGTTTCAAACCAAACAGCATACGAATATAATATGGTGGCGGACAGTGGGCTCTATTCTACGCTTACACCTTACGGACAAATTTACCGTGGGTACATCACGCCAATCACCAATTACACCGTACTTACGCCTGGAGAATATGTTTATTTTTCTTCGGTAACCATGAATTCGGGGAATCTTCCTATTTTTTCAGAAGTTTTAGATAAATCAAACGTTATCTACTCTAACGGGGAAAGCCAAGTTTTCTATGTTCCTAAATAGTATTATGCAGGCTTGAGATTTTGCTTAAAAATGCTTCAACGCCATTAATTTCAGTGATTATTCTAAACTATAACGGGAAAAACTATCTGGATAACTGCATAGACTCTGTTCTGAAAACAAGCTACCCCAACTTTGAAATTATCCTTGTGGATAACGCCTCGACCGACAATAGCCTAAAAAACATCAAGAAAAAATTCGGAAAAAACACCAGTCTAAAAATCATCGAAAACTCTGATAACCTTGGATTTAGCGGCGGCAACAACATCGGCTACTCCTTCTCCAAAGGAGAATACGTTACTTTCCTAAACAATGATACTATAGTTGACCCGGATTGGCTGAGCACCCTTTATGATGCCATGAAGGAAGATGAGACTATCGGATTAGCCCAAAGCATAATTTACAATATTGATGGTGAAAAAATTCAGCAGGGTGGCTGGATTTACAGCAACTACTTGCTGCGAATGTCGGGTTTGCTACAGAACTGGCATAGCATTTCAGGGTTTAAGCCAACTTTTGAGGTTTCTGTGGCTTCTGGCGCTTCAATGATGACTAAACGTGGATTAATCGAGAAAATGGGCTTGTTTGATGCTTCAATGCCTTTCTTTTACGATGACACACTTTTGTCTTTTAAAATGTGGTTGGTAAACAAACGTGTTGTGACGGTTTCAAACTCCAAAATCAGGCATATTGGCGGCGCAACAAGCGCATGGACGACGCAACTGGTAAATTATAACTTGGTTAAGGCCAGATTTTGCTTAATTTTTAACATTTATTATAAGAAAAGTGAGTTAGTGAAAGCAGTTTTTGTTAATGTACTTTCAATGGTTTTGGGTTCCTTTTTTTCTTTGAAAGAGAAAAATTTGGCTTTGCCTTTGGGTTTTTTTCAGGCTTTGGTTTGGAGTATAAAGCGGTTTGGTTACTTGTGGGGTGGTCGGCTTTATTATTGGTCCAGAAACAAGGTGCCGCCTAAAATATTGAAGGATAAAATGATTCGAATTAGTCTTCCATCAGCACTCTATATTGCACCAACTAAACGAGCTAACGAATATTTTAAATCTGAATTTGAAATCTATGAAAAAAAGCTGGTTTTCAAATAGAGAACATTAATATTCTTCGCAGAGAATCTACAAACATCTAACGCTTGCCTTTTTGCGGGTTAAGCTTTTAGTGAGTGGATTCTTATGCAATTTAATGTTCTCACTTCTGCCACTTTTTCTATCAAAAAAACATTCACAATCATACTTGTTTTACTTCTTCTCTTTTCAGCATCTCTTGTCGAACTAACCTTTAGTGCTTCATCAACTGAGCAGCAATTAGACCTACAAGTAAAACCTCTATCCAGCTTTCCAAGCCAAATGGCTGCTTCAGCATACACAGAAAACGGCACCCTATTCGCGGGAGACTACAACTACACCATCTACAGAAGCGACGATGACGGACTCTCTTTTCGCAAGATCTACACAATTCCCCCAGAAGTAAACCCTCAAAGTGACCGAGCAGGCATAGTTTGGACACTTTTTATTAACTCAAAAAATAACCTTTTTGTATCTGTGCCCTCAACAAACAAGCTTTACAGAAGTAGTAACTTTGGAGCCAGCTTCAACGTTGTCTTAAACACTAACGGAACTCAAAAGGATGGCTTCTTTTCAGCAGTAACCGAAGGCACAAACGGAACACTATACACAGCAACCTACGGCAAAAGCGCGTACCCCGAAAAACCTGCAGTACTAAAAAGCACCGATAACGGTGCTACCTGGACCAAAACTGCCGAGTTTGCTGCTGCAAGTATAAACAACATAAAAGTCAACCCTCAAAACAATTACCTATACGCAATCACAAGCGAATATACACCAGACGTAAACAATAGCCAATGTGAAAGAGTTTTTCGAAGCAAAGACAACGGCACCACATGGACCACAGTTATCAACCGCCCTACTGAACTGCAAACATACGGCAACACAATTTACACGGCAATTCTATTTTCAGGCGACCATGTATATTTGGGAAGTAGCCAGCCTCTTAAGCCAAACTGGATAGACAGCTTTAACGATGACGGCTCAGACAGCCCCTTTACACCTGCAACCGTTTACACTTTCCCTTTAACCTGCAATTTCCCAGTGCTCTCCGCAACAAAACTTAACCAAACAATGCTTTTCAGCTCAACCGTTCAGTATCAAGCAGGAACCAGTCAGATAATTGCAAGCACAAACGGCACAACTTGGAAAGTCATAAAAAGCCAACAGCTCACAGTAGCCCAAAACTACACAAACATCCTCACCAGCAACTCCAACTACACAATTTTTAGTTCAACTGACACTGACCAAAACTTTGTTATAAAAAATGTTCCCATAACAATGACCCAAAACATTGCAGGCGCATGGATTGCCCAAGACGGAACCCTCTATGCCTCAGTTGACAACAGCCTCTACAACAGTACTGACTATGGGCAAACTTGGTCCTCAGCAATGGTTACAATTCCTCTTGCAACCCAACTGTCTGGTCTTTTTGTTGATTCAAATGGCACAATTTACTTTTCTCCAGCTGGACGAATTGGACTTGACATTGACCCTTCAGTCGCGGGGATTTGGAGAAGCACTGACCAGGGGCAAACTTGGGAGAGAACTCAGACCCTTAGTATCTATGAATTTATCTTCAACATTGACGAAGACAACGATGGCAACGTTTACGCAGGGGTATACACCATGGGCAGTTTATCGGATGCAAAAATCTACAAAACAAGCAATAACGGCGCCACCTGGTCAGTAATCTATTATGACCCAGTTGCCAGACATGTGCACGACGTAAAAGTTGACAGGTACACCAACTATCTCTATGCAGTAATCGGGGATAACATGGTACCCTGGAACAGCGCCTACATTATACGCTCCACTGATGGCGGCGCGAACTGGACAAAAATTTTGCCCTCGTTGCCTCAAATGGTATCTATAGGTTTTAGTGAGGATGCAAGATTTTTTGGTACTGACTGGAGTAACGGTCAAATATACAAGACAACTGACGATTTAACGGCTACAAAAGTTTTTGACACAAACTCTCTGTCGTACTGTTTCTGGATTCGCCAAGACGATTTGGACGATATTTTATATGCGGGGTTTTGTGGGCATGAATCCCAGCCTCGAACTGCAGGAATTTACTACAGTATTGACGACGGTGAAACTTGGCTTCTTCAAGAAGACCTCCAAGCACCAATGGCTTATGATGGAACCTCAGGGGCAAGCAACTTCAAAGATGGTCTATTATACTGCAACATTATTTTAAATGGTGTTCCCATAAACGGGTTTTGCATTTACCCACAATACACATGGGATCAAGCAACAGAATATCCATATCTGTTTAGTGACGGTTTTGAATCAGGTGACTTCGATGCATGGGATGACACAGGCGCATCAGGTACCTCCACCCTTACAGTTGAAACAAACAATCCTTATCAGGGTTCATGGAATGCCAAATTTATATCTGACGGGTTAGACTGCTGGGCCACCAAATCCGTCAGCGGTTCCCCTGTGCTTTATTATCGGCAATACATCAAAGTTGGCAACCTGCCCTCATCAGGCGGCTACACGTACTTAAACGGCATCGCATACGAAGACCCAAACAATGCAGTCACCGCATACATATACAACAACAGTGGGCACTGTTACTGGGGATTACTTAGTACTGTTAACGGTGTCCAGTATATGGTAGAGGAATCCACACCCAGTGACCCCCAAGTAGACATTTACTATTACCTTGAAATGTGCAGAGATACAACCAATGGGCTAAATCAACTTTGGGTAAACAATGCCATCGCAGTTTCAGCTTCTGCACCTAACTTTGGAAACAGTAATGCAATATTTACTGGTATACTGTCTTCTTATGCACCGGTAACTGTTTATTTTGACAATATCAAAGTTGGTTTGTCTTTTATTGGGCCTGAAGAAGTATTTGATTCACTGATTATTTTAAATCAGCCTGTGAACTTAAGCACAATTCATACTTATGCCTGTAACTTTGTTTATACGCCAACATGGCAAAACGCAGATATTGTAAGTGCTAGCTTGTTTGTGAATGGTTCACTAGTGCAAAGTAACCAATCGGCTGTGATAAATGGGGAAGCAAACTTTTTCTCCTACACTTTCTCTGAGAACGGAACGTACGTTTGGAACGTGCAGGTAAGTAATGGAACCCATGTAGTGGTGGCAAACCAAAATTTTGTTCTTACAACAAGTGTAGATGGCTCTGAACCAACCCCGACACCGCCGCCTTTTCCTTCTCTTCGCTTTGTTTTTAATGGTAATATGACTGCCACTTTGCAGGACAGTAATGATATTACAAAATCTGTCAGGAAAGGAGGTGAAAGCAAATGAAAAAGAAATCGATTCTGCTTTTATTTTCAGTTCTTGCTCTAACTGTTGTGATAGTAATTTCTGGTTTGATTGTTTATCTTTTAAACATTAACATGTCAGCAACAGTTGGTCAGCAAGGAGACGTCACAGTGTTTATTGCTGAACAGCAATGGACCAACGGAACCACTATCCCATGGGGCACTGTTCACTTTGGCGATAACTATTTGCCAATTAACATAACAAGTAATGTAAACACAGAGCTTACGCCAACTATAGCTGGCGCACCTACAGGCTGGACTATTTCGCTTTCACTTAACAGCACGACTATTGATGCTTTTGGTGCAGTGACTGGTAATGTGGTGCTTACAGTGCCGTCTGGTGCTCTTGCGCAAGAGTATAATTGGGCTTCAACCTTGACTATCGAATGATCACGGTTGATTTTTATCTAATTCTGACTCCAGAGTTTATTTTCCTAGACTATTTTTTATTTCACGTTTTTGCATTTTTTTCTTTAAAATGCGTGTTTTTAGTACAAATTATGCACAGCGTACACCCTATTTTTTAAATTTTTTTGAAAAGTAATGTAAATATAGAACTTTCACCTTAGTATAATCATTCTGTTTTTAAAAATTTTTTTCAGGAGAAGAATTTATGGAATTCAAAATAAAATTATTGATCGCTTTTTTTGTTTTAGCAATAATAATTGTGACTTCTGTTGTTGCATTAAATGTGATACCCATTTCTGAAAAACCTACTCGAGAAGATTGGCTAAACGGCTGGACCTACCGAATGAGCCACAACATAACAGGGTCACAAGGGGCAGGAAATGATTACCAAATAAAACTAATTGCCAATTACCAAAGCGGTCAAAACCAGGACAACACATTTTACTTAGATGAAAAATGTCAAAGTAACTTCAACGACATCCGATTCACCGACGATGACGGAGCAACACTTCTAAGCTACTGGATGGAATCCAAAACAGATGGTAAATCTGCAATTTTTTGGGTTAAAATCAACGATAACTTGGATACTGACCAAATGATTTACGTTTACTACGGCAACAACTTCGTAAATAGCGCAAGCGACATAGATTCCACCTTTCCCTTTGCAGATGATTTTTCTGATTCAAACATTAACACTGAAAAATGGGAAACTGTGGGATCAGGTGACATTTCCCTAAATGATGGCATCTGCACATTGACAACAAAGTGGGGTGACAACGGCTGGGCATACATACGGGGCACTGAAGACTTTGGCGTGAATTATGCAATCAGATATAGCTCAGTTATTTATAATCAGGCCTTTTGCAGATGGACTCATCACGGATTCGGTGACGGAACGCCGTTCACTACTGTACTAATAACTGAAGAGGGCACTGACAAAGGTTTGACAGTTCTTGAAGACCTGCCAAACTTTATTACTGAGAGTCAAGAAACAACCAATTTCACGTGGACTTGGCGTATAAAAACTGAGTCTAATTTAACAAGAATCGACCAATCAGATAACACCCCCGAACCAGGAGTCTATTACACGTTTGAAATTCAACGCAGCGGCAATTCAGTAGTTAATTTTTATCGCGATAATGTCTTAGAAGGTTCAATAGATACTAACATTCCAACAGTTAACCTGCGAGCAATGTTTGCAGTTGATAACTCTGCACATGACCAGACGGCAGTTACTTCTTTAGATTGGATTCTGATCCGAAAGTGCATAGACCTTGAGCCATCATCGGGTACATGGGGAAACCAACAAACCATTAACGGATAGGTCGGTAACTTGTGAATAACACAAGAAGTAAACAGTTAAAACGTTCTTTTGGTTTTTTTAGGTTAATTGATACCTATTTTTGGTTTACAGCAATTTAAAAAAAATACTTTTTGAAGTGAGCTTCTTTGCTTGTTGAAAAATGCAATATTTCTAAATGTAAAATTGTTAATTTTCCCAAAATAACTGACTTTCGGGGGAACTTGTCTTTTATCGAAGAGCACAACCAAATTCCCTTTGAGATTAAAAGAGTCTACTACTTGTATGATGTTCCCAGCGGTGCAACCAGAGGTGGTCACGCTCACAAGACCCTTGAGCAAATGGTAATTGCATTAAGCGGAAGCTTTGACGTTGTGTTGGATGATGGAACTAGTCGCCGGAATTTCTTTTTAAATCGACCTCATTACGGTTTATATATTCCTCCAGGCATATGGAGGGAACTGGAAAATTTCTCCTCTAACTCTGTGGCTTTATCCCTTGTTTCCCAGATATACGATGAGGAAGATTATATCAGAAATTACACTGTTTTTAAAAGGATGATGCAAGATGGGGTATGGCGGTAAGCAAAAACTTGTAATTATCGGTGTTGGAGAAACCGCTGAACTCGCCTACGAATATTTTACACGTGACTCACCTTTCAAAGTTGAAGGCTTTAGCGTTGAAGAAGCATACATAACAAACAAAACTCAGCACGGAGTTCCTGTGGTGCCGCTGGAACAAATCGAAAAACATTTTGACCCCAATAAGCACCGCGTATTTGTTGCCGTTTCCTACACTGGACTAAACCGATTAAGAACCCGTCTTCTAAACCAAGTAAAAGCTAAAGGGTACTTACCCTGTAGCTACATCAGCCCAAAAACCTTCATTGCAGAAAACTCCAAAATCGGTCAGAACTGCTTTATTTTTGAAAATGTCGTGGTTCAACGAGGCGCCCAAATCGGTGATAACACTATCATTTGGTGTTCCAGTTCTATTGGACATCGATCATCGATTGGGCAAAACTGTTTTCTGGCGTCTCAGGTTGCGGTTTCGGGTTTTGTTGATGTTGGTGAGAACTGTTTTTTTGGCGTTAACAGCTGTGTTGTCGGAGGCGTGAAGATTGGCGGTGACTGCGTTGTTGGTGCAGGAGCGGTCATAATTAAAGATGCTGAAGCGGGTAGAGTTTATGTTGGAAACCCAGCTAAACCTGTGCCAAATAAAAATGTTATTTCTTTTATTGAAGGAGCAGAACAGATATGACTCTGCTTGAACTTTTACCTAAAAACAATCAGGTAACTGTCCAACCATACAGCAGTAAATACAAGATTGTATGGAATGATTTTATTTCAAAATCAAAAAACGGGGTTTTCATGTTTAACCGTGACTACATGGACTACCATTCCAGCAGGTTCCATGATTACTCCCTTCTTTTCTTTAAAGGAAAAAAATTAGTGGCAGTGCTACCTGCAAACATGGAGCAGCAGACACTGTTTAGTCACGGAGGCTTAACTTTTGGGGGAATAATCTCAAATTACGATATGACACAAAAACTCATGCTCAAAATAGTTGAGGCCCTACTTGAATATTGCAAAACCGAAAATATAATCCGTATACTCTACAAGACAATACCACATATTTATCATGTTGTTCCCGCAGAAGAAGACTTGTACGCCTTGTTTAGACATCAAGCAAGACTGGTTGGACGAAACCTTTCATCCACAATTGATCTAACCCAAACAGTGCCTTTTGATAAAAGCCGTAAAGAAAACATTAGAAAAGCAAGAAAAAACAATCTTGAAATCAAAAGAAGCTACGACATAAACACTTTCATGAAAATAGCCCAAGAAATCTTGATGGAAAAACACGGCGTAACCCCTGTGCATACTGTTGATGAGCTGGCACTGTTGATGAAGCGTTTTCCAGATAACATTAAACTGTTCGGTAGTTTTTTGCATGATGAAATGGTGGCGGGTGTTATAATTTTTGAAAGCAAAAACGTTGCGCATGGTCAGTATGCAGCTAACTCTTATGTGGGTAGACGAATCGGCGCACAGGACATAATTGAAGATTATTTAATTAACGATTATTATCGGAATAAGAAAAAATTTTTTGATTTCGGCATCTCAACACTTCATTTCGGTAAGGAAGTAAATGAAGGCTTGCTTTCTCGGAAGGAAGGGTTTGGTGCGAGTGCTGTCGCCTATGATACTTACGAAGTAATTGCGCCATAAACTGTTATAGAGACACTTTAGTGAAGGTTCTTCTAATTCAGACTCCACTTCTTAAAACGTCAGGGTTGCTTGCTGCTTTCCCTTTGGGTTTAGCTTACTTGGCTGATGCATTAAAAAGTCACGAAGTAACCGTTATTGACCCAAACACAAGCGAATCCCCATTTGAAACTGTAAAAAAAGCAATCGCCAAAATCAACCCTGACATAATTGGTTTATCACTGCGAAACATTGATTCCGCGCTGTCTTCTGACAACGTTTCTTTCTTTGAAGGTTTTCAGTATCTACTACAGACTGCTCGTGAAAACTGTTCAGGAGCAAAAATTGTGGTCGGCGGCACAGGGTTCTCCATTTTCCCAAACGAAATCATGAACCGCTGCAAAAATATTGATTTAGGTCTCTTTTTGGAAGGCGAAGCCTCATTTCCCCAGTTACTGGATAACCTGGATTGTCCTGAAAGGGTTAAAGGCATCTACTACCGAAAAAACGGCAAAATACACTTTAGCGGAAAAAACGGAACAGTTGATTTTGATAGTTTAGCATTTCCTCCAAGGGAACTACACGGGTTAGACTTGGATTGTTACCGAAAAATTCCTCATTCAATGGGCATCCAAACGCGACGCGGCTGCGTTTTTAACTGTGCCTACTGCACCTATCCTTACCTGCAGGGCAACTGTCTTCGTGTTCGCTCGCCCAAAAAAATAGTGGATGAAATAGAAAATATAGTTGACAATTACGGAATTGAGCACTTCTTTTTTGCTGACACGATATTTAATTACCCTTTTGATCACGCCCGCCAAATCTGCCGTGAAATCTTGAAAAGAAAACTCTCCATACGTTGGAGTGCTTGGTTTAAAGAGAACTATATCAACAAAAACTTTGTTATCGAATCCCAAAAGTCAGGTTGCATCGGCTTTGAGTTCTCTCCCGACGGTGCATCTCAGTCATCTCTTAAAATTTTGCATAAGGACCTTGCTGTTCAGGATATCAAACGTGTTTGCAAGTTAATCAGAGAGGTTGAGGAAGCAAGGGTTATTTTCAACTTTTTAAGAAACGTTCCAGGCGAAAACCTAAAAAGCGTCACAGAATTTCACAAACTTCTTTCATGGATTTTAGCTACGAACCGCAGACAAATCTCTTTTATCGGCTTAAACAGCATCCGCATATACCCACACACTGAAATCTACAATATTGCTTTAAGAAACGGAGTTATTAGTCGCGGTCAAGACTTGATTGAGCCAACTTTTTATGATCCTTTTCCAATGAGTGCTGCCTATTTTCCTGTAAGATGTGCAAATTATGTTTACCTTCGCGCCAGAAAGCTCCAACTTTTTAAGTAATTCACTAAGAGGTTGCATGCACTGATTGCTTAAAACAAAACTTTTTTGGGTGCTAAATATTGCGCCTCACGCAGTTCGTGGCGGCTTAATCCGGTTTAAACAGTACCGCATAAAACAAAAAATCACCAACAAAAACGCAAAAATCATAATTGCAGATCCCCTTACAAAAATAAAAATTACCAAAGAAGAAAATGCCAAGTTTATAGTTAACGGTATCCTCAAATTTTATGATTTTAACGTTGGAGGAAACAGTCTTATCCAAATTTATCTTGGCAAAAACGCAACTTTCCAAATTGATGGCAATTTTGTGATTGGCAAAGGCGTAAAAATCAGTGTTGAAAAAGAGGGGATTTTGTATATTGGCGGCGATAAAGCTGGTCTTCACTCGGGTATCTCATGTGATACGCGAATCATGGTTTTAAAACATGTAGAAATCGGCAGTGACTTCGGTTGTTCATGGAATGTTTTTATAACTGACAGTGACTGGCACTATGTTGAGTATGATGGCAAACCTACTTCTATGCAGTCAGATGTTAAAATAGGTGACAGAGTTTGGGTTTGCCCTGAATGCAGTATCCTAAAAGGTACTGTGATAAATGATGGCTGTATTATCGGAACAAAGTCTCTCCTAAACGGGAAAACTTATCCGTCAAACTCACTTGTTGCAGGGATACCTGCCAAGGTTGTAATGCGTCAAGTGAAGTGGAGACGAGAGTTACCAATTTCGTCTTAATTTTATACCTTTTAGGCGCTTAAACTGCAATTAGTCTCTAAGCATCAAATTTAAAAGCCTGTTTTAGCTCATAAAACATGATTTATGATCACCGATTTTTCTTCTGAAAACAAAGGTACAGTTACCCTTTGTGCTTACACGCCAGAGCACAAAAATCAATGGAACACTTTTGTTTCTACGTCAAAAAACGGCGTTTTCTTATTCTACCGTGAATACATGGACTACCACTCTAACCGCTTCCAAGACCATTCTTTAATGTTCTTTAATGAGGATCAGTTAGTTGCTTTGCTTCCTGCAAACGTTTACAAAGAAACCCTATACAGTCATGGTGGGTTGACGTTTGGTGGAGTAATCAGCGGGTTTAACATGAAAACTCCTTTGATGCTTAACATTTTTGAAGCTCTTTTGAACCATTGCAGGAATCAATCAATTAAAGAAGTTGTTTACAAGACAATACCCTACATTTATCATCTGGTACCTTCTGATGAAGACTTGTATGCGCTTTTTACCTGTAAAGCACGATTAGAAATTCGAAATGTTTCCTCTTGCATTTTGCTCCCTAAAGCCAGCGAGTTTGCCTACAGCAGAAAAAGAAACATACAGAAAGCACAAAAAAACGGTATAGTGGTTCGTCAGTCCTCAGATTTTGGGTCTTTCATGAAGATACTGGCTGATTCTTTGCAGACACGGCATAACGTTAAGCCTGTGCATACATTGGAGGAGATTAAGCTTTTAGCAAGCAGGTTTCCCGAGAACATCAAATTGTTTGCGTCCTTTCAAGATAGCGCTATGCTTGCGGGCATAGTGGTTTATGAAAGCAAAAACGTTACTCACATCCAGTACGCCGCTAACTCCCCAAAAGGTCGGGACATAGGTGCACAAGATATAATCGAAGACTACCTTATCAGAGAACAGTACAAGAACAAGAAATACTTTGATTTTGGAATCTCTACAGAAAAAATGGGCCATTTTCTAAATTTAGGTTTAATTCGGCGTAAAGAAAACTTTTCCGCAAGCGCCATAATGTATGACACCTATCAGATAATCGTTTAAAACTTTTAGAGGCGATTTTTTGAGTTATTACCCGTTTGTCTCAATTATTATTCCAACCTTTAAAAGGGCACAATTGATAGGATACGCTCTTGAAGGCTTAACCAAACAAACCTACAACAACTTTGAGGTTCTGGTGATTCTTAAGCCCAGCGGAGACAAAACCCCAGAGGTAGTTAACAACTACAAAAACAAGCTAAACATTCGCCTCTTCAACTACACCCGAAAAAGCGGTGGATGTGTAACCGACCAGCTAAACGTCGGCTTAAAACTCGCTTCTGGAGATGTAATCATTTTCCTAGATGATGATGCGGTTCCTGCACCTGACTGGCTAGAAAACCATGTTAAAAGCTACAATGTGGGTGTCGGTGGGGTTTCAGGCAATGTTATTCCATCATTTTTAAGTGGTGATGTTGCGGTGCCAGTTGCGGGGCGAAGCTCAGAAATTATCCCTGAGTACCATGTTTCCCTGTTTGATGTTGGCAGAAAACTTTGGAGTTGCCCCATTGATGGCCAAGAAGATTTTCTAGTGTACATTTCCAAGGCAGGTATTGTAGATTACAATTTGAGTATGGCCCAGCAAGCTAACAGCAAAGTCACGAAATCGCTTCTTGGCATGGGCGCTAACATGTCCGTTTTGAGGAAACCGTTGAAGGATTTTTCATTTCCCGCGTGGACTTATGGGGTAGCATGGGAGCAGTATCTGGGGTGGTATTTGTGGAAAAAAGGTTATGTTCTGCTTTTTAACCCAAATGCTAAAGTTAACCATCTTTCGCATGGTCAAACGCTTAGCCGCAACTTAACTGACCATAACCGGATGGTTCTACGTCAAGTTGAAACTCAACTGCTGTTTTTCCGTCTTTACAGTTCTGAACCTAGCCTTTCAGTTATGCATAGGCTTTCCTGGGTTATAATCAATCTTTCACTAAAAGTAAAGCATGCCCAAAACCTAAGAGAAGTAACGGATTTGCTGAAGAGCATTTTTATCGCCAACATTTCAGGATTTCAAATGTTACTCTCAAAAAAGCCAGCCTAAAAATTTGGAGAACAACATTTTGAGTTATAAAAAACAGCTCATGGAAAATAAGCGACTGTTTGATAAAGCTGAAAAATTGGCGGTTACCTCATACAGTAAAGGTAATTACGAATCTGCTGTAGCCTGGGCAAAGATTGCTGCTCACTTTGCTTTTGTTCGTCACCCTGGCTTTTATTTTGATTCAACCCTGGAAGAAATGCTTATTTCTATAGCAAAAAAAATCGATGGAGAACTTGTTAACCCTAACGATTGCCTGCGGGGTATAAAGCCAGTGACTAAGGGCAAAACACGTTTTTTGCATGTTATCACTGAAAGTTACAGCACAGGTGGACATACCGCTTTTGTTTCAAGATGGATAGAAAACACGCGCCAAAGCTCTGTGCACAGCCTAGTAGTAACGTCTAATGACAAAGAATCTCACTCCCCGCTACATACTGTCATAAAAAAATCGCAAGGACAATATGTTTCTCTTCCAGAAATTTCAAGTAACATCTTCAAACAAGCACTTTTCCTAAGAAAATTTGCCCACGAAAACGCTGACATCGTAGTCTTGGTAGTTCACCCCTTCGATCCTTTGCCGACACTTGCATTCGGCGTGGAGGGTGGACCCCCAGTAATCCTGATTAATCATGCAGACCACACCTTTTGGATTAATGCCAGCATTGTAGATTTAGCGGTTGATTATCACTTTTCTGGCGCTGATTTATGTGTTAAACGCCGCGGATTGTCACGGTCAAAGATTCTGCCTATACCCTTAACAAAAAACGATGTCAAGCCCTTCAAAGACGCTGCCCGTGCACAGTTAGGCTTGTCTTCCAAAGACGTGATGTTGTTAGCGGTTGGGCGTCCAGAGAAGTTTTTGCCCTACGGTAAATATGATTTCTTGAATGTTATGGTTGATGTTCTAAAAAGTCATCCTAACGCAAAATTGTTCGCGGTGGGACCCGCAAATCAGGGGCTTTGGGCAAAATCTGCACTGCAAGTTGATGGAAGAATCAAAGCGTTAGGCCTGTTGGATCGGGCTTCTTTAGAAACATTGTATCAAGCGGCTGACTTGTATGTAGGGAGTTTTCCGTGTGCAAGCGGAACCGCTTTTCTTGAAGCGGGTGCCCATAGTATACCTGCTGTTTGTTTGGAGATTAAAGAGCTTCCGCATATTAGCGGTTGTGATGATGTTTCTTTTCTAAAACAGTTCACTGCGGCAAAGTCAACTGGAGAATTTGCGGATTTGCTTGATTTGATGATAAATGATTCTGGCGCGTATTTTGGGAAAGCTCATGATTTGAAGGAAAGTATTGAACATGAACATTGTGCTCCGGGTTGGAATCGTTACTTAGATGACATACTGCATTCTTTGCCTTCTGAACATCAAATACGTGTACCTCGCAAAGTTGCCTCTGGACTGGAGTACTATGACGTTTATGTGGCATATTTGGATTCAAAAATTCTTCTCGACGAGTTACCCTATTACTCTTTTAATAGGTTGATATATTCCAACAGGGAAAACCTGTCTAAACAGCAGTCCTTATGGGTTCAAGCTAACGTTCTCATGAATGCCTTAATTAAAGTAAACAGTTTAAGAAGCGCCCGAGAATGCATCAATAACATAAAGAAATTTGTCAGCAGAGCCTAACTGTTAGGCTTCTACTTTTCAGGAGAAACTACTTTGAGTTTAGTAAGCTTAGTAAAAATTAACAATGTAAACCAGCGTCTTGCATACAAACAAGCTATCGCTGAAGCATTAGACCTGATTGGTTACACTTTTAAAGGCAACATAAAAACAGTCGTGATTAAACCTAACCTGTGCTATTACCTTGAATGTTCAACGGGACAAACCACTGACCCCAAATTCGTAGCAGACTTAATAGACCTCATCAGAGAGAAAACATACCCCACAATAGACATCTCCATAATTGAATCCGATGCCTCCGCAATGCGCTGCAAACACGTGGACCGAATGCTGGGCTATGAGCAACTTGCCCAAGAAAAAAACGTAAAACTCATAAACCTCTCCGAAGAAGACGCCACGCCAGCCACAGTTTCTTGCAACCAAAAAAGCTATACTTTTAATGTTCCAAAAATAATCCAAAACGCCGACCTAAAAATTGACATTGCAAAAATCAAGTACACCGTTGACCCTGTTAAGCTGACCTGTGCACTCAAAAACATCTACGGCTGCAATCCATACAAGAAAAAATATGAATACCACACTAACCTAGGCAACGTGATTGTAGCTTTAAACAAAGCTATGCGTTTTAACCTCTTCCTCATTGACAATAACATCGCTTCAGGCGTTCAACCAAGACGACTGGGACTCACCATGGCAAGCCTTGACCCAGTAGCGTTAGATGTTGCTTGCGCCCAAATCGCCTGGTTAAACCCCGAAAAAATTCCCTATTTTAAAACTGCAGAAAAAGAGGGTGTGGGTTCTAGAGAATTTTTGGCTAAAGGCGCGCCGCTGGAGGATTTCAAAGCGTTGTATCCTAAAAAAGCCTTCCGAAGCAAATTCATGGGCTTGGTGCTTAAGGTGATTCTTAAGGTTGGGCTTGGAAAAAGAATGGGGCTTGAATAAGGAGGTTTTCCTTTTGACTGTTAAACTGGGTATAATTGGACTGGGCTTTATTGGACAAACACATCTAAAACATAGCTTAAAACTACAAGACGCACAAGTTATCGCGGCTGCAGATGTGTCAACAAAAGCCTTACAGAACGCCAAAAACATGGGCGTGAAAAAAACATTCAACAATTACGTTGACTTGCTAAAAGACCCCGAAGTTGATGCCGTGCTGATTTCCCTACCAACACATCTTCACTTAAAATGCGCCATAGACACTGCTGAAGCACACAAGAATATTTTTCTTGAAAAACCCATCGCGGTATCTGTGAATCAAGCCAGACAAATCATCAACGCCGCAAACCAAAACTCGGTCAAACTGATGGTTGGTTATCCCTTGCGGTTCAACAAAACATTTCTTAACCTAAAAAGCCAGTTGGAAAACGGGTTAATCGGCGATGTGGAAAACGCGCATGCAACCTATGTTAGTTCAGGCCCCTTCTTTCATCGGGCTGTAGGTTACTCGCCTGTTCCTGTCCCTGAATGGTGGTTTAACGCTGCAGAATCCGGAGGCGGAGTGCTCATGGATTTAGGTTGTCATCTCATCAACCTTTTGCGGTGGATGCTTGGCGAAGTAGTGGATGTTAAGGGCTACTTTGGGCATCGTTTGAACTTGGATTTTGAGGATTCCGCGTTGTGTCTTGCCAAGTTTAATTGTGGTGCGGTGGCTATGATTAATGTGGGCTGGTTTTCACAAGAGTACGCTCTTAAACTGAACATGCTTGGAACTGTTCGCAACGTTTTCACTGAGCACATGCCGCCCAGCTCAATATCTGGTGCATATCAAATGTTTACTAAAGGCATATCCAGTTTTCTTCAACCGCATTTAGATGAACTGCAATATTTTGTTGATTGTCTAAAAAATAATCAGTCGCCATCGCCGTCTGGAGAGGACGCTTTATTGGATTTAGAGGTTATATCCAAAGCCTATAAAAACAGGATACAGTTAGAGTAACAGCGTTCGGTTGAATGGTGCTACATGGATAAAGCGTTACAAATGGGCAAATCTTCAGCAACAGGCAGCTTCCATTTGTTAATCGGAGTGGTAGCATCATCAGTAATCATGGCTGTCGGCACCCTGATCTTAGCATCCCTCCTATCAGACAACGAATTAGGGCTGTACGGTGTAGCCTTAATTCCCGCGTCAATGATTAACTTCTTTAGAGATTTAGGCGTCAACTCAGCAATGACCCAGCAAATCGCTGCGTTGCGGTCTTCTGGGCGTGACTCTGAAATTCATAAAGTGATTGTTTCTGGGACAATTTTTGAATTAATCGGCGGCGTAGCCCTCTCTTTGGCTTGCTTTGCCCTTTCAGGTCCTCTGGCTATTATCCTACAAAGACCTGAAGTTACCAATTTAATCGCAATCTACTCACTGTCTATCTTTACGGGTGCTGTGATTGCAGCTACATCCGCGATTTTCATTGGGTATGAACGCATGTGGCTTAACAGTTCCGCTACCATCGTTCAGTCTGTAGTTAAAACTTCTCTTGGACCCTTATTGGTTATTCTCGGCTTTAGTGTTTTAGGCGCCGTTGTTGCAGCAACTGTCTCTGTTTTGGCGGGTGCACTGGTTTCGTTTGCACTGATTTATTTCAAACTGTACCGATATCTTAAAAAAGATAAAATCCCTTGGAGCGAAATCACTGCAAGCATAAAATCAATGCTAAACTATGGTGTTCCTCTTTCTGTTTCAAATTTGGTTGTGGGGTTGTTGCCTCAAGCGGTTGCTTTCCTGATGGCAGTTTATGCTTCAAACCCTACCATGGGTAACTATTACGCTGCAACATACTTTAACGTCATTATAACCTTTGTCTCTTTTCCAATAGCCACTGCTCTTTTCCCAGCATTCTCCAAATTGGACCCAAAAAAGGAATCGGGCCTTCTACAAACAGTTTTTGCAACTTCAGTAAAATACACATCTTTACTTATGATTCCCGTAGCAATGATTATGATTACCCTCGCTGCACCAATAGTTAACACACTATTTCCCGCAGACGGCATAATCAACTCTCTTTTTGTTGTTGGAGCAGCTCCCAAGTTTCCTTATGCAGCCATGTTTTTGGCGCTCTCTTCATTAATTAGTCTCTTGCCCCTTTTTGGCACAATTAGTTTAGGCACGTTTCAAACCGGTATTCGAGAAACTAACCAGATAATGAAACAAAGTATTTTGTCCTTGGTGATTTCGCTTCCTGCAACGTACTTTTTGATTGTATATCTTAAATCAATTGGTGGAGAAGCCTTTGCTGTTGTTGGTGGTATTCTTGGAATTTTGCTTTCATGCTTGCCGGGTCCTATGTGGGGTCTGTATTGGAGTTGGAAAAAATATGGCGTAAAAGCCAACTTTAAGTCTTCAGGAAAAATCTTCATTGCAGCCCTATTTGCATCATTAGTCACGTTTGTATTTATTACATTTGTTAGTTTGCCCTACTCAATATTGCTTGTTTTGGGTTTCATCATTTTCGTAACAGTTTACTTAGTTACAGCTCCGTTGATTGGCGCGGTTAGTCAAGCAGACATTGATAATTTTAAAACAATGTTTTCTGGGTTGGGAATTGTTTCTAAAATTCTTAATTTGCCCTTACTTTTAATGCGTAAAATCTGTAGGGAAAACGGCTACAAAAAAGAATAGAACAAATAACAATAAATTCTATAAGTATCATATATTATTAGGCGAGTTTTTGTAATGAATCCGAAAGAAAAAATGTCGGCTGTTGCCGCATCTTTTGTTGCTTTAGGTGCTTTATGTATTATTCTATCTGTTTTTTATACAAACCAGATTTTAGCCTTTGTTGGTCTAGGTTTGATTTTTTGGGGTGCAATTTTTAGTTTTACCCATGTAGGAAACATGGTGGAAGCCTCCTTCATGGACAGCACAGCAAAATCAAACTATTCAACCCTAAACCGAATAATGAATAACTATGCCTTCACAGGCAAAGGCTACTACATTCCTGCCTACCCTTCAGATGTTGTTATACCAAGGTACCTTCACAGTCTAAGAGAATCTCTTGTTTTCATCACCAACGAATCATACAAGGGTCCACCATCCATTGATGACATGGTTAAAGGCAAGTTTTTGTCATCTAACACTAATGGTCTTTTTGTCACAGCACCTGGCTATGATTTATTATCTGATTTTGAAGCAGAACTCAAAGTTGATTTATCCACAGTCAAATCTTCAGATGTATTTGAACTACTGACGCGAAGCATCATAGAGTCAAACTTGGCAAAAAACGTGAAAATATCTTTTAAAGCAGAAAACCTTGTCAGTTTAGAAGTTTCACCTGTAATTTTCCAAAGCCTATATGTGAATCAAACAAACTTGCAAGTGGTTAATGCTCTGGGTTGCCCAGTTGTTAGTGCTGTAGCTTGTGCATTAGCTAAAAATTTTGCAAAATCCGTCTCAATAAGGGAGCAGAAAGTTTCTGGCGGGAAAGTTGAGGTTTTATTTGAGGTCTTGGGGTGATGCATGATGTTTTTTCCGTTGTCCTTGTCTGATGTAAGTTTGTGGCTTGCAGTTGTAGCAGTCATCGTTGTTGTTGGTTCAGAACTGCTTTATTCCCTGCCAGAGTACGTGTCAAGTTTAGTTGATAAAAAACTTTTGAGGCTAGTGGCTGTTGGGTGCGGTTTAGCGTTTGGAGTAACTGTTTTTATGCGTGTAATTCAATTGATTTAAAGAAAGTTAGCTTTGTTCTCCTGTTATTATTATGTTAAAGCTGAAGTTAGTTATGCTGGAATCTATTATTGGGCTAACGTTTAATGAAATTGTGGCGCTTATGGACTGACCTGCTGTTAACGCAGTGTTTTCTCTGTTCCAGCCAAGGGTCATTGGCCCAGCGGCGGCTTCAGGAGTCCAGTCGGTACAGTTCATGCTTAGCGTGATAGGCACGCCGCCTGTGTTTTTGATGTATACTGTTTTGCTTGCTGAACCGCCTGCGGCTATGGTGTCCCAGTCTATTGATGTGCATTTTTGTGTACAAGCTTGGTCATTATAGACTGCTACGTTGATTGTAGTGATGTTTCCGCTTGAGGGAACTTGGTCGTTTGCGGATAAGGTTGCAGCTGTCATGATGGTGAGTGATACGGATGCTACTATTGCTATTAGGAGTATGGTTATTGTTTTGTTTATTTTCATTTCAACCACCTCTATCTCATAACGCAAGACTTGAGTATTAATAAAGATTGTTTATTTAGATAATTTATTTTAAATAACACATAAATACACGAAACCATGCCGCCTGAATCCAGACAGCACAAAAAGCTGCCGCAGACGAGCATCACAAAATACACTCTAAACCTCAACGCTTAATAGCCACGAAAAAAATTCCAACCCCCTCTAAAAGAGGAAAAAACCACTTGTTTGCAGTTGGACACATGGCTATAGCATACCTTCTCGGTAAAGCATCCGCAAAAGCCCTCCACACTAAAATAAACATACCCCTCATACTTGTCGCCTCCATATTACCCGACATAGACATAGTATTTAGCACAATCTCGGGGACAGAATTACACCGTGGCATAACACACTCAATACTTTTTGCAGTAATCCTGTTTTTACCCTTTTTCTGGAAATACAAAAAACAAGCCATACCCTACTTCATAGCCTTCTTATCCCACTCTCTAATCGCAGACTTCATAATGGGTGGAAACGTGCAGCTTTTGTGGCCTTTGCAGGCTAGTTATGGTTTAGCTGAGCTTGGAGGTCCCTTTATTGACGTGTTTAGTGTAGGGGACGAGATTGTTGAGCTTGCGCTGTTTGCGGTTGCTGTAACCTTAATGATTAAAACTGGTGATTATCGCGTGTTTTTCAAAGCAGACAAAACTAACCTGTTTATGATAATTCCAACCGCCACTGTGCTTCTTCCGCCCCTAATCGGCTACCCCCTCTCACAACCGCTAATCTGCACTTTCCCTGCTTTGGCACTATCCCATGTGGTTTGTCTTGTTGTGTTTGTGGCAGCCATCACGATAACCCTCCGCTCCCTTAAATCATTTCAAGACCTCTACAAACCCAACTAAACTGCTCAATTCAATCATCCAATACGTTTAGAGATATGTTCTTCTTGGAACTGCCACTATGCAACATCTATTGGTGATTTATTGCAAAATTTGGTTCTGGCGGGTTTCTTGGTAATGCGAAAGTGGTCGCATGAGAGACCAGCATCTTAAATTCGTAAAATCACATTACCAACAGACTTCTTTAGTGTATCAGCGAATTCTTGGAATGTCTCTGGCGGATATTGGTTTAGTGTCTCAAAACGTTTGTCCAATGTATCGTTTGCTATGAATTGTTGCAGCGCAACGGTTTTTGCGCCTTTTAATAGTTCGGCGATGACGGCGATGTCTTGGGCGGTTACAATTTCGGGAACCACTGTTATGCGGAACTCGCAAGGAACATTGCTTGTTTTGAGCAGTTCAATGGAACGTAGAAAACCTGAAATGTCTTTTGCACCTAAAAGAGGGTACTTTTCAGGGCTGGTTTTAACATCTAACGCTACATAATCAACGCTTGAGAGGCACTCTTGCAGTACATCTGGATAAAACCCGTTTGTATCCAGCTTCACTAAGAAACCATGTTCTTTGAGTTTGGCTATGAACTGGGGCAATTCTTTGTGCATGCAGGGTTCTCCGCCTGTAATAACGACGGCATCAACGTATTTTTTGCGTGCCTCCAAAATCTCCCACGCTAGCCCTTCCGCGAGAAAGGGCGGTTGGGGGTTGGTTGCTATGCGCCAGTTGTGGCAGTAGGGGCAGCGCAGGTTGCATCCAGGAGTGAACAGTACGCTAGCTATTTTGTCGGGGAAATCAAGTAAACTGGTTTTTTGTAGTCCGCTAAACTTCATGATATCCTTCACTCTTAAGTTGACGCTGGAACTTGAGCAGTTTGCTGTACTGTTGAGCGGTCAAAGGTTTTGCGTATATCGAATTCTGCTCGTTTGCCATCGTTCCACTGGTCAACAGGACGCAGATAGCCGACTACTCGCGAGTAAATCTCGCTTGTTGCACCGCAGACTGGGCAGGTTTTGTGTTCTCCGCTTTGGTAGCCATGTGTTGGGCAGACGCTAAAGGTAGGTGTTAATGTGAAGTAAGGCAGTTTTGAGTTCCATGCAACTTTCTTTATAAGTTCAGCAGCAGACTTCCATGATTGCAAGCGTTCTCCAAGGAAGATGTGGAAAACAGTTCCACCGGTATATAGTGACTGCAGGGTTTCCTGATTTTCCAGTGCATCAAAGAGGTCACCTGAAAAGTCAACAGGTAACTGAGAACTGTTAGTGTAGAAGGGTTCCGCGCGATTAGCAAGGATTTGTTTTTGGTTGGCAAAGATGATGTTGCGGTAGCGTTTTTGATCTAAGCGGGCAAGACGGTATGATGTGCCCTCTGCCGGAGTGGCTTCAAGATTGTATATGCTGCCTGTTTCCTCCTGATAATCTACAAGATGCTTACGCATGAACGAGAGTATTTTAACGGCGAAAGCTTGCCCCTCTTTTGAGGCGATATTTTGCCCAATCAAGTTAATGACGGCTTCGTTTATGCCTACTATGCCGATGGTTGAGAAGTGATTTTTCCAGTATCTGCCATATCCCTCGTAGACATGGCGTAGGTAGCGTCTGCTGTAGGGGTACAAGCCGTTTTCGGTGAATGCTTCAAGGACTTTACGTTTTATTTCTAAGCTGGCTTTAGCGGTTTCCATGAGTTTTTCTAGTCGCTCAAAGAATTCCGCTTCATCCTTAGCGAGATATCCAATTCTTGGAATGTTAAGTGTGACTACTCCGATGCTACCTGTAAGGGGGTTTGCTCCAAAGAAGCCTCCTCCACGTTTTCGGAGTTCACGATTGTCAATTCTTAGACGGCAACACATGCTGCGTACGTCTTCGGGTTTCATGTCGCTGTTAACAAAGTTGCTAAAGTATGGTACGCCGTATTTGGCGGTGACTTCAAAGATTGCTTGCGACACTTTGGAGTCCCAGTCAAAGTCTTTGGTTATGTTGTATGTTGGGATTGGGAAAGTGAAAACTCTGCCTTTGCTATCACCTTGTTTCATGACTTCTGCGAAGGCTACGTTGAACATTTCCATTTCTTTGGTCATGTCGCCGTAGGTATCTTGGGTTACTTTACCGTTGTAGATGACGGCTTCGTTTTTCATGAAACTAGGAACAGTTAAGTCTAAGGTTAAATTGGTGAAAGGTGTTTGGAAACCCACACGAGTTGGAACGTTCATGTTGAAGAAGAACTCTTGAAGCGCCTGCTCAACATCTTTCTGCTGTAAATGGTCATATCGAATGAAAGGAGCAAGGTATGTGTCAAAGTTGCTAAACGCTTGTGCTCCAGCAGCTTCACCTTGAAGGGTATAGAAAAAGTTTACAATTTGACCTAATGCGGTGCGGAAGTGTTTTGCGGGTTTGCTCTCAATTTTTCCAGCTACACCTCCAAAACCTGACATTAGAAGGTCACTTATGTCCCAACCGACACAGTAGGGCCCCAGTACGCCTAAATCGTGGATGTGTATGTCGCCTGAAAAGTGTGATTCCGCTATTTTTTGTGGGTAAATTCGTGAAATCCAGTATTTGGCGATTACTGTTGAAGAAAGATAATTGTTTAGTCCCTGCAGGGAGTAGCTCATGTTGCTGTTTTCTTTAACCCTCCAATCTTCAAGCTGCAGGTACTGGTCTACCATGTCTGAAGAACTCAGGAGCGCTGCGAGTTCACGCATGTCATTGTGTTGTTTACGGTAGAGGATGTAGGCTTTTGCTGTTTGGGCATGACCGTTTTCGATTAAACGTTTCTCAACTATGTCTTGGATTTCTTCAACTGTTGGTACGCCATCTTCGCCATATTTCTTGTTGAGTTCAGCCATGACTTCATCGCTGATGCGTTTGGCTTGTTCTTTGTCTCTACCACCCACTGATTTTACTGCTTTCCAAATGGCATGTGTAATACGTTCTTGATCGAAGGGTTCTAGTTTACTATCACGTTTTAATACGAACTTCATTTTTTCTTTACCTCAAGGAGTACTCGCCTGAAGTCTTCAGGCTCTTCAAATTTTTTGTAAACTGATGCGAAGCGAATGTACGCTACGCGGTCGACGTTTTTGATGTACTTCATTATTAAATCGCCGATTTCAGCAGTGGCGACTTCTTCGGTACCTTTTAGCATCAAATCTTGACGTACAAGTCCAGCTAACTCGTTGATTTGGCTCATTGAAACAGGGCGTTTTTCGCATGCTTTTTGTAAGCCGCGGATTATTTTGTTAACGTCGAAGCGTTCAAGCTTGTTGTCTTTTTTGCGCACCATCAATTCCACTGTTTCCACGTACTCATAAGTTGTGAAGCGTTTGCCGCAGTTTACGCATTCTTTTCTTCTGCGCGTGCTGTTGTCTGGGGAGTCGCGTGTTTCGAGTGTTTTGAAGTTTTCTGAGGCGCAGTAGGGGCATTTCATAGGTATATTCTCTCGTGCAGGATTATATGTGTAGTGTAAACAAGCTTTTCTATACACTATATTTAGCGCATATATAAGTTCTTTTTACATCAATTATGAAATAATACGATAACCGCTAACTTGCTCCCCATAAAAATTATACAAAAAAACCAAAATAAAAAACCAACAAAAAAAGTCCATTCCAAAAAAGAAGCCTAAATAAACTATATACTCAAAAAAGTCAGCCCTTGCTCAAAAACTGATTAAGCCAAAAACTTTTGCCTTGACCTGTTAATGTAATCAATAAATTCCAAATCATTAGCGCTATCAAAAACATCAGGCAAATTAATCTTAGCATACAAATTTTTAAGTATTAAAATCTCAATAAAGCGGGAACCTGTCCCAAAAATTTTTTCAATACCCTCTTGGAAACAGTCAATTTTTTGGGGAATTTCTTCATAACTCAGTTGAAATTGGCTTTTTAGGTGAAAGTATATAGCGTCACGTACGGTGCCACCTAAACTGTTGAAAGAGTCGTCTATGGCCTGTAGCAAGAGTTGATTGAAGTCTCTTGATTTCGTAGCCATTAAGATACCCACGTATGTGTTGGCGTTGAATGTATTTAAATATAGTAGGGCAACTTAGCGTTTACTTGAAAGTTAAACTATTACCCTAATTTTTTACGATGAATACTCTCACTAAGCAAACTTAACTCCTTAACATAATCCAACAAAGCCAACCGCAATGTCTCACTCTCACTTGCACCCAAACGCAAAGCCAACTCCGAGAGCATCTCACGTTGCTCTTTGCTCAGCACGACTTTTACCACGCATTTTCTTGCCAAATTTTTTTCACTTCACCCACTCAGATGGTCATAGTTTACCCCACAGACGACCAAACCTATGGTACAATTCGACTTTTCAGTTTCCCACTATATAATGATGGTATCAGATGTGTGAGGAAAAACAGTATGCCATGGGAAGAAACAGAAAAACAAATCAGAAGCGGGCACAAAGCGCCTGAAGACTTCCAAAAAGATACCCAGAAAACCATTACTCTAAACGAACAAGAAGGAATCCAAGCAATAATTGCAAAGCCAAATGGTAAAGAAACATTGGAAATTCAAAGTTACCTATTCTCAAAAGACAAAGGCTGGACAATAGAGAAAGCCCAAGAATGGTTCAACAAACTCCACCCCACAAAAGAACACCTCCACATAATAATGCCCTTCGCAATCGCCGAGAAAATTCTAGACCAACCCCTCAAAATTCGCGGTTTAGCCATGTCCACGGGACTGAGTCGAAACATGAATTTTTACACGCCACAAGAACTTGAGGCTTTCGCAGGCAAACTTGCAGATGCACCTGTTTATCTTGAGCATGTTTCAGCGCAGAATGCGGTGGGCAAAGTCACCCGTGCAGAATGGGACGGCAAAAACATCATCTATGAAGCAGAAATCTATGACGAAGACACCGCAGAGAAGATTCGCAGAGGCTTACTTCAGCACGTAAGCGTGGGAGCGGATTATCAAACAGTTGACCAAGTAAATGGCAAAGTCCCCCATGGCCTTTTTAACGCGGAGATGAGTTTGGTGGCGGTTCCAGGAATTTCAGAAACCAACATCCAAATCATCGAAAAACTTCACCTCAAAGAACAAGCATACGAGCCCATATTGTCGGGCGAATACACACTGGGATTTTATCAAGACACCGCAGCTTTTCTGCCCGAACATTTCAGCACAGTTTGGTTGGATAAGGAAAAAGGTGTTTTAGCCGTAATGGGCAAGCCACAAGAACAACCCAGCCTTCAGCGTACCCAAGCCATATTCTTCTCTAAAGGTCACTGGGACCAAACCAGTATCAAAGACTGGCTTAGCCTGCACCCAAGCTACCAAACACCAGTCACAACTCCAACCCTGCCCGACAGCAACCCCGTACCAAGTTTAACCCAAAAAACCCCCGAACCCAGCATCCCAGTAAGTCAAGCCGCGAAGCTAATAGAATAGGTTTTACCCACACCGATAATTCAACGTAGTTGGAGTCTTGGACCACAACGTATGTGCCAAGAGCTAAGGCGTGTGGTTTTGAGGCTTCGTAGTTTGCAGGAAAGTCACATTGTTGACCGCAAGTAACCATGGATGAACTTGGTGAAAACGAAACAAAAAGGAGAACACAAAAATGACTGATTTAACCGAGAAAACTTGGCTTTCAATAGGCGAAACCGACGACCCAAACGCCATAATCGAATCCTTTGAGGCAGAAGCACCCGTAACCAAAGGCGACCCTGTCTATTTAAGCTCAGACCACAAAGTTTCACCCGCCGCAGCCGCACAGGAATGTATAGGCATAGCAGTTAAAAGCGCAAATGCCGAGGCTCAATGTCCCGTGCTGGTTAAGGGCAGAGTTAAGGTGAAGGCTGGCGAAGCAATCACGCGGGGCAAAGCAGTTTACGGCGCTGACTCATCTAATCGTGTTTTAGAACTCTCCGATCAGGCTGTAGACGAAGCTGGTTCAGCAACCTATACGCTCTATTTTAACCGCAAACTTGGAACCGCCCTAGAAACCACCGCAACCGCTGACGACTTGCTGTTCATCCAACTGTAGGTAACCCAAAATGAAACCTAAACTTTTTGAATCTCTCATAGCACAAGACGGCGAATTCAAAGAACACCTCGAAACCCTCAAACATAAAACCGCAGTCCATCCCTTCCTTAAACGCTACTGCGAAGTAGGCGTAAAGGAAGGCTTGTTTAGCGACACTATCTCAGCCATCGGCCACATGCACGACACGCTAGTTCAGGCAGCTTACCCCGACATGATAGGCAGAAACATCATCACTGTCATGCCAACCACTGAACCCGTAGAGCGTTTCCCGCTGGACGAGAAAGCAGTCGCCTACAAGTACGCGGAAGGAGCAGCCACACGTCTAAGTGGCTCAAAAAACGGCATCACAGACATATACACCAACATCCTAGCCGAATCCTCAGAGGAGTGGACCCGCGAGTTTCTTGAAGACGCAACCTGGAACGTAATGAACACCATGGTTGACAAGGTCGGCAGAGCCCTTGGCGAAGAAGAAACCAACCGCATCATCGAACTCTACGGAGACATAGCAGACGAAGACCTAGCAAGCGGAGACACACTGGACCAAGATGATGCTATTATGGATTGGGATGCAGTTGTAAACCTGCACAATGCGGTTCGCTCAGAAAACTGGCGCCCAACCGTTTTGGCAGTTAACGAAACCCAACTCCACCAGCTACTAACCGACGACAAATTCATACACGCGCAATACCTCCCAGCTGGACAAACAGACCTTGACCAAGCAACAATCTCAAACGTGCTAGGCATGAGAGTTCAAGCAAGCACGCTGGTGCCTAACGGAACCGCCTATGCCATTGATACACGTGTCGCTTCTGTGATGCTTCTGCGCCGAGACGTAACTGTTGAGGATTGGGAAGATATCAAAAACGGCAAATACGGCGTACGAGCAACCACACGATTTGGCATTGGAATCCTACGAAGCAACGCAATCGCCAAGATGACAGGAATATCTGACGAGTTAACCTGAGGCAACCACAATGTCAAAACAATTTTTTTTTCTCCCCATTTTTTCAACAAAAAATTCACGGTGAATAAGCATGAGACGTTTAACTGAACGAATGAACCTTGCAAAAACTGTTCTCAAAGAACTTAGTAGGCAACCCCTTTGCCGAACAGAGCTCGAAAAACGCACAGTACGCAAAAATGGTACCCACGCGACTTTCGAAGGAATATTTCGTTACCTAACCCAAGGTGGCTATGTAGTGAAAAGTGAACAGAAACACTTGGCAAATTATGCTCTCACAGAGAAAGGAGCCAAACTTTTGGAGGCCATCTAATGAACAATAAACTTCAACAGTTAATTGAAACCCTAACAGTCAAAACCAAAAGCGGATACGCTACGCCCCAAGGCAGAACAATTTACGAAACACCCCGTGTCCCCTTAGCAGATGTGATGAAACTGTATGAACGTGACCCAACCTGCAAGGCAAGCGTGGATTTGTTGGCTGCATCCGCTGTTGGCTCGGGATTCTACACCACCATAGACGAAAAATATGACCACGCTGCAGAAGCCAAAACAGTCATTGACAATTTCAATGAGCAAATTAACTTGGACTCCTTGCTCAATGACATGGCACGTAGCCTGATTGCTTGCGGAAACGATTTTTGGCTAAAACTTCACCCAGAAAACCTCAAAGAACTCCACCGCCTCCCCGTTGACGCAATTGAACGCATACATCAAAATTACCTGCAAGAAGAAAACCTCAAAATTCCCTACCAAACCCAAAGCTACAAACTACAACAAACCTTTGGAGGACAAAACCTCGCCTCAGAAGCAGTAATTCACTGGCATATTAACTGCTTGGACTTTTCGGGATATGGCACAGGGGTACTGCAAGTTCTTCTGCACTCCCTAACATTCCAAAATGACCGCCGCCCCGCTTTTGCGTCAATCAAAGCCAAAATCGAGCGGATTATGCCTAAAATCTTTGAAAAATATGCTGGACCAGACGTTTTAGCCCTGCTAGAACGCGCAGATGACGAGACAATTGGCAAATTTCAGCAAGCCATCAAAAACCGCGGTGAAGAAGGCGCATGGCTCTTCTACAACGGCAACGGCGACATAAAACCCGTTACCATCGACCCCCGAGCCAGATTTGAGTATTACGTGGATCATCTCATAAACCAGTTCTATCTAGGCTGCGAAACCCCTCTGCCCCGTCTATTTAGCACACCTGGCTTCACTGAGGCATCCGCTAACGCGGCGCTGGAGCTCCAAGACATCCTAATCAAACCTATCCAACGCTACATCAAACGCCAAGTTGAAAGAGAAATCTTTGATGTTGTCCTCTTACAAGCAGGCCTAAACCCAGCCAAAGCACAAACACGCCTAAACTGGAGCCCCATAAAAATGCAGCAAACCAACCTCGCCGACCTTCTCAAAGCTGCCGAGCAAAACCTGATTCGTCCTGAAGAGTTCCGCAAAAACGCAATCAAATTCGGCTGGCAACTTTGGGAACCTGAAACACAGGAGGACCAGTAGCAGTGACGGAGGTTGCATACGGCAGGTATGATGAGGCGTACCGGGCAATTCACAGTGCCTTAAGTGACCTCACGTGCCCGCCACCTGGAAAAAAACTTACCAAACTGGGGTTCTGCTGGAACCAAAACGGCACCTTGGCATCATTGAAGGCATATGATGTTGCCGAGTTGTTGTTTACGCTTTCGTTCTCGTGGAATATGGATGGGTCACTTAACGAGGTTGCAAGAAACAACGAGTAAATTTCAGAGTAATGGAGGAAACAAAAATGGAAAAAACCAAAGATGCAGTAAATTGGAAAACCACTTGGAGAATCGACAAATTCAAAGACCAAACAGGAACAATCGCAAAAGCCCTAACCCATGGAATACCCCTCAAACAGGCACAAAACCAGTTCAACGCAGCATTCATAGGAACTGAGCAATTCGCCAACAATATCGCCCTCAACGAAGGCCTACAAGAACTTATAGACATCATCTGCGACTTAGGCACTCCAACCAAATGGGACAATACAAACGCAAGAATCGGCGTAGGCGACAACAACACAGCAGAAGCAGCAACACAAACAGGACTACAAGCAGAAACCAACAAGACATTCAAACAAATGGATTCAGGTTACCCACAGCGAAGCGGGCAGACCGCGGAGTGGCGTGCAACTTTCGGAAGTGCAGACGCAAACCATGCCTGGGAAGAGTTCACGGTGGTTAATACGGCAGACGACAGCGGCAAAAACCTCAACCGCAAAACTGCCAGCAAAGGCACCAAAAGCATAGGTGAAACGTGGGTTTTGTCACTGCAGATGACATTTTCATAGAACAGGTTGATCAAAGATGAACCCTTTGCCTTTAGGCTGGGGATGCACAAAATCCCTCACCCTTTTTGCTGGATCTGGCTCAGGCACAAACTACCAGATAATAATAAAAGCATATTTTGGAAACGGCACTGACGGAACAGAAATATTAAACGAAGAAACTATCGCCAAGTTTTACTGCAACGGTAAATGCCAAACTGATTTTGGTGACATAAGATTTCTGCCCAACAACTGCATTAATCCCTACACGTACAAGTTATGCAGTAAAGTTGATGGTGACTGGGCGGTTTTTGCAGTAAAAATATCTGAGGATTTGGATGTTAATCAAACAATCCGTGCAGCATATAACAACCCTGCCGCCGTTGATGTAAGCTCTGATGATGTATTCATAAATAAAATCGACAATGTTGTAGGTGCTTGGCCACTAGATGAAGAAGACCAAGAAGTTGACCCTGTTGTGATTGCTGATGATGACCAAGCATCGTTTTGGTCTAAATCTGCAAGTTTAACTCTCACTAACGAAACAATTATCAAAAAAACAGGAACAAATTCACTGAAAATAGTTGGTTCTTCTGTTAATGTTCAGGATGGACTTTGGCATTTATATGCTGGAAATCAGGATTTGAGTGGTAAAAGTGTTTTAAGGTTCTGTTTTTTTGGGGCAAACACTGGTAATGTGTGGCGGCTTTATTTAACAAATGCTATAACAGATAATCAGTTTACGGGTTCTTCAGGTTATTTCTTGTATGGGTTTGTAGATGATTTTGTGGGTGAAAGAGAGTTTGTTTTGCCGATAAGTTCAATGACAGTAGGTAATAGTCCAGACCTTTCAACTATACGCAAAGTGATTTTGCGTTGTGAAGTTCCTACAACAAGCAGTTTTGTCGTCTATTTTGACCGTTTTGTTGTTGACGATGGTGTTCCAGCCATAGATTACAGCGGTAACAACAACGATGGTGCAGCAACAGGCACAACCATAAGTTCAACAGGTGGTAAATGGGCTGGATTAAGATATAGAGTATTAAACGGTTTAAGTGGCAGATTTGATTTTGGAGATATTTTAGACCAAGATTTAACTTCAAGCTTTAGTTTTATGGTGTATTTCAAAACTTCTACAACAGGAGTTACTCAAACTATTTTAAGAAAAGGCAATACCGGCTATAATCCCTATTACTTTTTGCGCATTGGAGTAGACAATAAACTTAACTTTGCAATCTTTGATGGCTCAAACAACACTGAAATTGCACCTTTTTCAACTGTAACTGACGGAAATTGGCATAGTGCTATTTGCGTATATAATGTTGTTGACCACAAACTATACCTACATTTAGATACTGTAAAATCAACTTCTCCAGACACTTCTTCGGTAACCTCGCTGGTTAATGATTTGCCTTTTAGAGTTGGCTCTGATTCTGAAGCGTCGGCTTCGGGCTGTTTTAATGGTTCACTTTCATCAATCTTGTTTTTTAACACTGCTTTATCTGATGCTCAAGTTTCAGTTTTAAACTCTGGTTATCCTGACCCCACGTTGATTGAGGGCTCCATTTGTGTGCGTAAATGGGCAACCACCACAATGCCAACATTTGGAGAATGGAGTGCTGAAGAAAACATTATTTTTGATACAATGTCACTGGCGGATGCTGCATTAATTTTTAAAACAATTACCTCCTGTGACGTAATCAACTTGGAAGAGTTAACCGTCAGAGACAAACTCTTGACAATAACTGAGTTACTTTCAACTCTTGATGGGACAATCACGCCCACACGACTAATACGAGCATTAGAAACCGCAGGCTTAAACGACATAACGCACGTACAAAAAATCGTGATAATAAATGACGCCACAACAGCTCAAGACGCCGCCGCCAAAGTGAAAAACACAAAGATTTTTCTGCTCATCGGCGATTTGGCAATTCAAATATCCAACGCAGACTAAGCATACAAAACCTGCTCTATTTTCTCCACATCCTCCCTGCTTTCATCATTTAGAGGTGTTAATTGCACATCAGCAGCAGATGCAGCTCCAAACCCTAATTCACAGGCGCGTTTAAGTTGGTCTTGGTCAAAAATGTTGCCTTGCGCCACTTTGCCTTCTACACCATACATGCGCAAAATTGCCACGCCCACAGCGTCAATGGCTACGCTGTCAGTGCTTGCCAACATCAAGTTTGGCTGCACCAATGTGCCGTCTTCAGGTCCACCCGTAGTGAACGCGTAGATGGCATCCATCAAAACCGCATCGACCCTGTAGTGATTGTTTATTTCTGCTATCATTTGCCGCTGAAACGGCGACCCATGCAACTCCCACATGTAATCATAAACAGAACCAGGCAACCTTTTTGCAATCAGACCTACAGAGTTTTTCAGCGACAACGTAAAATGCCCACCGAACCGATGAGTTTTAAGACAACAGGTTTGCACGACTTTATCAGCGTCAAGAAAAACTTTGGCTATATTAAAGCCTTTAAGCCAGTGGGTACCTGCCCGCTCAATTTTAGCCCACTCATCTTTGCCCACAGAATCCAAGACCACAACCTTAAACCCCAACTCCTTAGATAGGTCAAGCACACCCATTTTATCCAGCACTTCCCCTGTTTTGCCCATGCCACTGCGCTCCGCCAAGGTGATGGCTGCTACATCTGCCTGCTTGAGAGCTAAAACAATGGCGCGTAGTGTGTCTATATGTGTTGATGCTGGGAATGGGTCGGCACTGTTATAGTTGGCTTTTAAGGCGACTGTTCTGCCTGAAAAAGCCGTCAAGTTAAACTTGCCCAGCAAAGCTTGAATGCCTGCTGCTCTGTCGGAGGTTTTGAGTATGAAGACTTCGCTTTTTACCACAAAAACACCAATAAAAATAACCATAAGAGTCTTTTTAGGCTTCACTGCATCCAACCTGCAACAACAAAACTCTGGGCGCGGTTAATCTTGAGGAAGTTAGACTGTTTTGCCTTCAGGTGTTTTGCTTGGAAAATTGCGATTAATGCTTGGGGTTCTGCAAAGGGTTTTTAAATAACCAAAGAATCTATCAAAAAGCACTCTCAAGAAAACGGGAGCAACATGCGGGTCCGTGGCTCAGTCAGGCTAGAGCGGAGGACTCTTAATCCTTAGGTCGCGGGTTCAATTCCCGTCGGACCCGCCAACAATTCTAATTCTTTAAAACAACCAGTTAGCTTGCTTTTTTGGGGATATTCTTTGTGGCTACTATGTTAGCGTCGGTGTTGAAGATGTTTTGGATGATTATGTCCCCGATTTCTATTGGTGCTGCCATTTCAACTTTTGCAAGCAAATTCATAGCATCAAGAAGCCTGTTTTTTGGGATGGGCTTTGTTGTTCTCACGCTAACCAGAGGAACTGCACCGTTTTTTACTTTGACGGTTGATGTTAAGGTTCGTTGAGGATTAGAAATCTCTTTTTCAGCATATTGCAGTCCGACCTTGCAGCGGTTCCCGCTTACGCCTATGACTTTTTCTTCATCATAATCGACTGTGAGATAGCAACCCATTGGGCAACCGATACAAATCATTTCCTTCTTCATTTCTGCAAAACCTCAAGTTTTAGTGAGTTAATAGTGCTGGTTTCGTTTGCGGGCAGTTTTATTTTTATCATCTGAGCAGGATGGACCTTACGATACTTTATCGACTTTAGCAAGGTTTCACCGTCAAATAGTCCGATGGATACGTCTTCTTCGGGGCAGGTTACGCGAATGGACAATTCAAGATCAGCGCCAGAATGAATATTTTGGGGTAGTACGTACCGAATTTTATTTCCTGCTTCTACGGTGATGCGCTCAGCCTTCTGAGTTTTTCCAAGGACGTATTCTGCTGCGGCTTTTCCTGCTTTTTCTGCTTCAAGAGAAACAAAATCCACTAAATCATGAACATGCAAAGCGTTTCCACACGCAAAGACTCCGGGCACTGAGGTTTCAAGGTTTTCGTTGACGATGGCGCCTCCAGTTATTGGGCTGAGTTTAACTTCGCAGTTTTTGGAGAGGTCATTTTCTGGGATTAACCCAATTGAGAGAAGTAGTGTGTCGCAGGGGATTTTTTGTTCTTTTCCTGAGAGTGGTTTTAGGTTCTTGTCTACTGGGGAGATTGTGACTGCTTCCACCCTGTTTTGTCCATGGATTTCTGTGACTGTGTGGGATAGAAGAAGAGGAATATCATAGTCGATTAGGCATTGTTGAATGTTTCGCGGTAACCCATTGGAATGCGGAAGCAATTCAACTACAGCGTGAACTTTAGCGCCTTCTAATGTGAGACGCCGAGCCATAATCAAGCCGATATCGCCTGAACCAAGAATCACAACGTCTTTGCCAACCATTACATTCTTCAAATTAATCAGGTTCTGGGCTACTCCAGCCGTGTACACTCCTGCGGGTCTGGTTCCTGGAATGCAAATTTGTCCACGAGTGCGTTCACGGCACCCCATCGCAAGGATTATAGCTTTGGCGTTAAAGCAAAACAGGCCCTTTGGGCTGGCAACATACACTTTTTTGTCAGGTGTAACCTCAATCACCATGCTGTTTAGCAGATAGGGAACATTTAGTTTGGTGAGTTCATCTATGTATCTTTGGGCGTATTCGGGACCGGTGAGTTGTTCTTTGAAGAGTTCAAGACCAAACCCATCGTGTATACACTGGGGAAGGATGCCGCCTAACCAATCGTTCCGTTCTATCAGGATTAAGTTTTGGATGCCATTTTTCTTTGCACTAATTGCCGCCGATAACCCTGCTGGACCCGCACCTATCACAACCAAATCAACATTCTGAGAAGGCAAATCATTCACTTTTTTTGTCCTCCCTAAGACTTTTAGTTTCCCCGATAAACAAGGTTGAAGCAGGATTTTTCAGTTTGATTTCTTCAGTGGGTATGCCGTATTCTTCTTTTAGAATTTCCACAATTTTTGGTAAGCAGAAACCTCCATGGCATCGTCCCATTCCTGCGCGGGTGCGGTATTTGACTGCGGAGATTGTTTTGTCTGAAACGGGATTGTTTAGGGCGTCTGTAATTTCCTGTTTTGATACTTGTTCGCATCTGCAGACGATTTCGCCGTAGTCAGGGTTTTCCTTAATTAGTTCAGCTTGTTCGGTTCGTGAGGATTCCCTAAATGAGGGTTTTCTTTTTCGAATTGGGTTAAAATCAGTTTTTTCGGCTAGGACCATTTTTTGTTTAATCATTTGAGTGACCAGTTTAGCAATGGCAGGAGAGGATGTAAGACCAGGGGATTCCATGCCTATCATATTGATGAAGTTTTCAGCGTCTTCTTGGATGATGAAGTCACGGGAGCCTTTTTCGTTGGGTGGGGTAATTTTTGAGCGTACTGAGGAGAACCCGTAGATTATTTGGTTTAGTGGACTTGAGGGGAGCAGGTTTTTGGCTCCATCGATTAGTTGCTTGATTTTTTCTTTAGTGGTTCGTGTATCTTCTCGTGTGTCGATGAATTCTTCGCTGGGTCCAATCAGTATGTTGCCATCCATTGTGTTGGTGAGGTGAACACCTAAGACACCCGCGATTTTTGGTGGCACTGGATAAACTGGAGCGTTGATTATGTTTTGGCAACTCTTGTCAAGAAGCAGGTATTCACCACGGCATGGGTACAGCTTGTAATTATCAACACCGACCATTGCAGAGATTTTGTCTGCATAAAGACCCGCACTATTTACGACCAAGCCCGCGTGGAAGTCGCCTTGGTTAGTGGTTATTTTGTATCCGTTGGTTTCTTGTTTTATTGCAGATACTTCAGTGTTAACATGGATTTTAACACCATTTGCTAAGGCATTTTCGGCTAGGGCAATGGTGAAAAGATAAGGAGGAAAGATACCAGCCACTGGAGAGTACAGCGCGTAGAGGGCATCGATTAGGGGTTCTCGTTTTTTGAGTTCTTCCCCTGTGATTATGGTTAATCCTTCAACTCCGTTGCCTTCTCCTACGGCTTTTATTTTTTCTAAATCTTTGAGCTCCTCTTCTGACCGAGCAATGACGTGTTTTCCGCAGAGGTTGTAGGGTACGTCGAGTTGTTTGGCTAATTCGGGAAACATGAGTCGTCCTTCAACGCACAGTTTAGCTTTCAAGCTTCCCTTGGGATAGTAAAGGCCAGTGTGAAGGACTCCACTGTTACCTTTGCTAACGCCACATGCAACGTCGGGTTCCTTCTCTAATAGAACGGTTTTAATTTGGTATTTGGATAGTTCTCTTGCGAGGGCGCAGCCAATCACGCCAGCGCCTATGATTATTACGTCACTTCTACTGCTCACAGTGGGTCATCTTTGCATTTTTTAGCATTTATTAGTGAGAAGAATAAACTTGCTCAGATAAAAATTGTACTAAGACTTCATTAAAAATAGCGCATGCAGTAGTCGATAATTCAATTTTATTAAACCATCAATTATCAGGCGGTTACTTGTAAAAAGTAGGAAGCTTGTTTTAAAAAAGGGGGAACTAATTTGATTTTTGAAGGTTGGTTTTTCCTGTTCATTCTTTTGTTCAATTTTCCTCCGTTTTTTAGCGGTTAGCTGGAAAGTGGCTGGGTCATATTGACCTGTGATAGCTGTGATGTTTGATTACGGCGTGATTATTCCTTAATTTGCGGTATTGCATTGCGTAGTATGCAAGGCTTGCCGTTAGCGTGCTTGCGCATAACGCGATTAGAGCTACACTTGATGCAATCATTTTTTCTTCACCTTATACGTGTGTGAAGTACACGTTTTCTTTTCTGGTGAGGCGTTTTTTTCCGATTTTTATTTTTTTCATTTTCTTTCACCGTTTACTGATAACTGATTATGCAGGGGCTAATAAAAAGATTATTGAGATATGTTCATAATTTTTGTGAAAACCTGTACGTATGCACATATAAAACAAAACAACAGGAGCAAATGCACCATGTTACAAACAAAAAACCAAACAATTGAAAAAAGAAGACGGGTTATGGTTCAAGCAGCTTCTTTAAACGCAAAGTCAAGTTATGACGTTCCTCAGGACGATTCTGCCATAAGGCACGGTTTTCTCTAAATTGCTCACCTGAAAGTTTACCTTGCCGCTGCAACTCACCCAACAATTTTATGAAGCCTTGAAAACTCAATTGCTCATCAGTTACTTCATTCACGTTTTTTCTTTGACCCAAAGTTACCCCGCTGGGTTCAGTATCTGGCGGCGTGTAATTTTCATATAGAAAACGTGAAAAGTACATGTTATCCCATGCGTGTGTGAGGGCTGAGGTGCTTTTTGCTTTTAGCAGTTCACTTGTGTAGTATGCGTATTCTTGTCCAAGCGAGAAATACCTTGTCTGCCCCACGCCCCCATCGACTATACGATTAACAAAGTACCGCAGATGCTGATTGCTAACGATGGGCAGAACCTGCTGGTTTTCACCATTAAAACAATAGATGATTTTTTTAGCAAGAACCCTATCAGAACCCATACCACCAATTTTTTCCCAGGCAACATCAACTTTCTCTGCCAACGTTTTGCGGTCATCCACTGTGGTTCGGAGGAGGTTTTTGAAACTGCTGAGTTGGAGCCGAGCGTTGCGGTAAATGTTTTGATTGCCTGCAGTATTGTAGCCTAAAGCTTTGAATATGTCGTCTATGAACTGAAAGAACTCGCCGATTTCGTCAGGATTTATCTTATAGAGTTTGTCTGGGTCTAACCATTCTATTATTCGCAGGTTTTCATTAAAAGGATATTTTTGCCTTAACTCCTTGAGCACACCGTTTGAGCGGTTTACCTCATATTTTATTGTTCCGACTTGGTCGTAATTTTTTGCTTTTTCTGTGAAGGTTGATAATTTGGACATTTGAACCGTTAATATATGCTGTTGAGGGTTATAAGGGTCTGCAAGTGCAAAATTAACAAAAAGCAAGTCAGTATAGCGAGTATTTAGTGGTTTCCTTTGAAGACGCCGCAATTAAACAAACGGGTTCTCCCCGTTTAAGGTTAAGAGGCAGCACTAACGTGAAAGTGGTGCCTTTACCTTTTTGTGTTTCAACAAAAATTTTGCCACTATGTGCTTCAACTATGCGTTTACAAATGGGTAAGCCAAGCCCCATGCCTTTGGCTTTAGTTGTGAAGAAGGGCGTCCAGAGTTTAGCCATTTTTTGTTCGGGAATACCATCGCCCGTGTCTGAAATAGAAAGTTCAAGGTTTTGATTATTTTCCCTGCTGCTCACCGTTAGAGTTCCGCCGTCTTCCATTGCTTCGATAGCATTTGAAAAAAGATTAACCATAACGCGTTGCATTCGGTCTGTGTCAAGGAAAATTTTTGGCGCATCACTTGCTTGATTAACGATTTGCACTGTTTTAGGAATAATGAGAATCTTTAGCGCCCTGTTGACAATTGTTTGCGGGTTAGTTTCGGTTAAGTCAAGCCTAAAGTTCTCAGAATAATCGACAAGGTCATTGAGGATTTTGTTTGAGTACTTAATTGATTCCTCAATATGCTGAATTGCAGACGCCAATTTTTCATTAGGCACATTACGCGTGGCTTTCTTCACATAGAAAACAGCCGTTGATAAGCCCTGAAGTGGATTACGCAAATCATGTGTCACCATTGTTGCCATTTCGCCTATTGCCGCCAATTTTTCAGACTTAAGCAGTCTCTCCTCCATTGCCAGTTTTTCTGTGACGTCGCGGTCCACGCCTCGGTAACCCACCATTTTTTGGTCAACATAAACAGGAACGCCGTGGGTTTCTAAAACAATAGTGTGTCCATCCTTATGCAGGCAATACCTGTTAATGCCACCTTTATCGGGGTTCTTAAAAACCTGTAAAAAGTCCTGCCAGCCTCTTTTGCAGCTTGACGCATTGAAGTCGCAGTAGTTTCTGCCGATTATTTCTTCTGCAGTATATCCTAAAATGTCCGCTACAACTTGATTTGAGTAGATAAATTTGCCTTCAAGGTCGATTTCCCATATCCAGTCACCTGTGCTTTCAGCGATGCTTTGGAACCGTTCCTGCTCGTGTTCTAAGGATTTAAGTAACCTGTTTCTTTCAGTTAGGTTTCGTAAAACAACCATGTCAGCAGGTGACCCAGCATATTCAATTTTTAAGGCGTTAACCTCAAACTCTAATTTCCGCCCATCTTTATGGTAAAGTTCAATAATGTAAGGCTCAATTTGTGCGCCATGCATACGTTTCAAATGGTTCTTTATCAGCAAGTCTCTACTGCTCGGGGTTAACACTGTGGATGTTGTAAAGTTTGCGCCGATTAAGTCATCTCTTGTATAACCAGTCATTAAAGTCACACTTTTTGTCATTGCCAAAAAAATGCCTTGACCATCAACAATCACCGCTGGGTCAGGAAGCAGACTAAAGAGTTTGGAAAAATTCTGTTCAGCAGCCGTTAACTGCTGTTTTAAAGCAATAATAGGCAAAGCCGCACTGTCCTGTCTATTTGCAGCCTCAAAGGCCAGCAGCAAAGTTGCCATTGCGGAGAATCCAGCAAAAAGTGCTAGTTCAATTAATCCGGGACCAATCGCTAAGAAGCAAGCCGTAAAGCAGGGAACTGAAAGAAACATGAGTACTGATGAAATGTCAAATTCTTTGGAATATTGCAAAAAAGCAAGTCCTAAGGAGAAAACTACGGCACCGATTAAAAAGTAAAAAGAGTTTATCGTGATAGGAACAAAAAATAGTGCAACAGATATTGCGGTTCCTAAAAGGAAGACTGGAAAGATTTTTTTGTTGCCTATGAAGAAGCGGTTATCAAGCAAAGTCAAAATAAAAGCTAACAAGATAGGAAGGGGGGACCAGTAAAAAACGTTTTTTTCAAAAAAAGTGTTTCCTACGCCTATAGCGGCTAGTATGTAAATGCCCGAACATATCAAAAGTCCGATGGTGAACATTAATTTGCGGGTGTCTTTGTCTTTTCGGTATAGCAAGAAAATTTTTATAGCTACTGCAAAATCAAGAGTGATAATTGCGCCCCAAAGAAGTAATGAGTAAAAGAAAGGAATCATATGTGCCATTCCTCGATTACTTCAATGTTAAACATAGGGGCGATACCTGATTAATTTTTTTGGAGCCAGAAATACTAGAAAGCAACTGGCAATATATTAATTATGAATTTTTAGTACGGAAGTAGGCAAAAGAGACATCTTTTTATCAAAAGCTTATAATATCAACATTGGCTTCTTTGCACCTAAAGGTAAACCCCCATGAAATTTGCCACATTCACCTACAAACCTGAAAAACCTGAGGGCTTTGACTTTAGCCTGCTCCGAGTTAAACCTGAAACAGGCATAAGAATCCAGCCAGACCCAACCATGCATAGCAACATCGCAGTTTTCGCTGATACCGCAACAGGCAAAGTTCACCCTGACTGGGTTTCCCAATCTGAGCTTGGACCAGCCAAATTTGGAAACTACAATTACAACATTTACTGGGATGTGCTCTGCCCTACTCAACCCGAATACCAAGCCGAACAGCTGGATTATATCGAGGAGGTTTCCCGTATGTCCAAGGGCATCTGGCTAAACAGCCAATACTTTGCCGACCATGGACACTGCACCTGCCCCCGATGCAAAGAAAGATTTCAGAAAAGTGGGTTAAGCTGGGAACAGTGGCGCCGAAAAGAAGTTACTGATTACATTGCCCAAATCCGCGAGCGGGTCAAGGGTGATTTGGTTTTATGTCTTCAACCAGACCCAGTAAGCAGCCTTGAGCGTTACGGCGTGGACTTTGACGACTTCGCCAAATATGCTGATGCCTTCTGCGTGGTCATGTTTAGCAAAAACTATGCTACGCCATGGTACTGGGAAATGATCACCCGCGGATTCAAAAAACAACTCAAAAAACCATTCTACATCAGCCTCTACATTTACGGGCCAGGAGACCTGCCTCAAGACGTACCCACCACATCTGAACTGCTAACGGTTTCTGTGCGTTGCGTTCGAGTCGGCGGCATAGAAGGCATACTCTATCTGGTTGACAGTGAAAAAGAAGCTGTAGAGTTCCAAAAACAAGCAGTCGAAAACACTGCGCTAAGACAAAGGCTAAGAGCATTTGGCGGCGCGCCTGTGCAGGAATATCTTGACAGGGTAGCCAGTTGGGAAAACATAGTCAAATAACACAATTTTCTAATTTTATTTGTCTATTTGGAGCCTAATAGTAATTCATTGCAGAAACTATAGAGGGAGGTCCCCTAATGGCGCATTCCCCAACCAAAAAAGGGAAAGCCACTGAGCAACCAAAACCGACTATATTGCCAGCATTTCAGCGAGTTTTAGCATGCGCATATCCAACTGTTTTCTGTTGGTTGCAGCTTCGGTTAGGTCGATGTCGCAGATTTGCCCTTTCTGCAAACCAACTGCCCTGTTTCCTGCATCCCTGCAAATCAGCTCCACCGCGCGGTCCGCAAACAAACTTGCTAATAGTCTGCTTCGTGCTGTTGGGCTGCCTCCGCGTTGTGAGTAACCCAGAATGGAGAGGCGGACTTCGGATTCGGTTTGCCGTTGGAGTTCTTGCATAAGTTTGTGGGTGTCTCCGATGCCTTCGGTGGCGACGATTACGCCTGCACGTTTACCTTTTTTGGCGTTGGCATCCATCACCTGCATGATGTCGTCCATTTTTGTGGGGTTCTCGGGGATAAGAATGATTTCTGCACCCACGCTGATGCCTACTTCTAAGGCGAGGAACCCACGTTTACGACCCATAACTTCAACGATGAAGAGGCGTTCGTGACTGATTGCGGTGTCACGGATTTTGTCAATAGCATTAACCGCAGTGTTCACAGCCGTATCAAACCCAATAGTTTCATCAGTACCGTACACGTCGTTATCAATAGTTGCGGGAATCCCAACCATTGAAGTACCGCTTTTTTTGCTCAAGTCCAAGGCACCACGAAAACTGCCATCCCCGCCAATCACTACCAAGCCGTCTACGTTGTTCTTGTTTAGCATGTCCGCTGCGCAATCCACGCCTTGAGGGTCCTCAAATGCGGGGCAACGAAGAGTATGCAGAAAAGTTCCGCCGAGCTGGATGATGCCGCCTACGCTTCTTGGGGTAAGTTTACGGAAGGAATTAGTGAGCAGTCCATCCCAGCCACGTTCAAAACCGATAACTTGTAGACCATTGTAGTGGGCTACACGGGTGACTGCGCGTATGGCAGCGTTCATTCCTGGCGCGTCTCCGCCTGAAGTTACAATACCAATAGTTTTAACCAAATAAATCAGCCTCAGATTTCACTATCGGCTAGGGATTTTCAAAATAAAAACTTATCTCACAAGCAAAACACATAAATTCTTAGTTAGTGTCGTATTGGTTTTTGTCGGGAGGTAGCTCAGCCTGGCAGAGCTCTCGAGCCCGTTCCTTTCGGGGATGGACGGAGAAGCTGTAGAGGTCTACCCATGGTGGGCTTCATTCTAGCCTGTCTAGGCCACAGATACCGAGCCGTCGCAGGTTCAAATCCTGCTCTCCCGACCATTATTCCAAACTACAAACAAGTTAACGCTTTATTATTAACCAAACACACATGTAAGTGGTGACCCCTCAAATGAGCAATCTTGCAAGTCTTGAGCAGTTTTGGTGTGACCTTGTCTTAAATTTTAGGGGTTCCAAAAAACTTGATGACGCAATCGCAATCTCCTATCCCAAAGCGCCATTTTTTGCGGTTAACCATGTAGCAGACGTTAAAGCAAAAGAAGAATCATCAGCAAACCTGCTGGTTGAGGCTGAAGGGTTTTTCCGTTCCCAAAAAGTGCCCTTTAGCAGTTTTAGAATTTCACCACAGACCCCAAGCACATTTAGGAATTGTTTGGAGGAGAACGGGTTTTTGGCACAAAGCGACCAATCCGTTATGATATACAGCAAAACTGCTCTGCCGCAATTTTCAAACAGTCAAGGAACAACTGTTAAGGCAGTGGAGAACATGGAGGATGTTGAGGTTATGTCGGATTTGATGATGGAGATTTTTGAGATGCCACCCGAGTGGAAGCAGGGATTTTTAGAGTTTAACGTGGAAAGTTTCCAGAGGGGCTGGCGGTTTTACTTAGCATACGTTGATGACGAACCTGTGGGTACCTGTGCATTGTTTTCGTCTGGCGGCGTGAGTGGTATATTTAATGTTGGCACACTCAAACAGTACAGGGGTTATGGTACGGGTTCAGCTTTAACGATTCAAGCCCTTAAAGACTCCATGGCTGAAGGAAATGTTTTGCATTCGTTGCAGGCGGAGTGCGGGGGAAACGCAGAGAGGTTGTACCTGAAGCTTGGCTTTGTGGTGGACCATAAAATTCAGTTCTACGCCAAAGACCTGACTTAATCAGCTTTAACCAGCACAATTTCGCTTGGCGCAAACCATATAGCGCGGTAAAATTTGAAAACACGAAAACCAACCCGACGCCATAACCCCAAAAACCCAATCTTTGAATAACCTTCCTTGCTAAAAGTCGCCAATGACGCTGTGTTTCCTCGGGTAGCAGATGCAAAAACAGCTTTTGACCCGTGAGCTTGGAGATATTTTGTGCCAGCATTGACCAGTGTGGTGGCGTATCCTTTTCTGTGCTGGGTTGGGTGTACTGCAAGCCACAATATGCATCCGTACTGCTCATCTTTTATTGTAAACCAAATCAGCTTGGCAAATCCCACAGTAGAACCCTTTGCTTCCCCAAGCAGGGTGTTGCCGTCTTTGGATTGTAAACTGTGAAGAGCAAAAAATCGGAAGAACCGTGGAAAAGAGGCATCCACAATCGTTTTTAGGGCTGAGTCGTCTTGTGGCTGTGCTTGTCTTATCAGTAAGGAATTGTTCACGGATGGTTGCCTCATAAATAGGGAGTGTTAAATTGTTGGTGGCGTGGGCGGGATTGTGTCGGGTTCTTTTTTGCGTGTGAAAATGAGACTGGTTGACTTTACGATTTGTGGAATACCGACCAAGTCCTCAAAAATTAGCAAACCCCGGGCTAATAGGGCAAATACGCCTGCGGGTCCTGCAGCTATGCCTAAAAGACCCAGAATTCCGATGATTCCGAATTCTTGCACTCCAGCACCTGCGGGGGTTATTGGAACAAATGCTAAAGCTGTTACTAACGGGTGTATTAAGAAGAATGCAAGCCAAGGAATTTGAGTCATGCCTAATGCTAAGCCTAAGAACCACCATTCAAAGCCTTTCAAAAGCCAACAGGCAAAGGTTAGAAGGATTATTTCAGGTATGGCTTTGCTGGTGCTTTGGGAGCTTTCTTTGTATTCTTCGAGTTTTCCCAGTAGACCGCCTGTGAATCTTTTTAGGTATCTGGAGTTGGCGATTTTGTCAAATATTGATATGGCTCGTTTTGACCAAGTGAAGAGGGCAAGCACAATTGCGCCTGCAAGCATCATGGCGATGCCTAGTCCTGCAATGATCAGTCCAAGGTTTATTCCTGCAACAGTTTGGGGAAATAGTTGGTTCCAAGTTGCTGCTGGAACAAAGGTGACAAGATAAAGCACTGCACCTACTCCGCCTATTACTTTAACCAGAAATTCTATTGTTTGAATCCCTAAAATGGTTGAGAGTCCTTTTGATGCGGGCACACCTTGGTCTCTTAGGTAGACGGGGGTTAGAATGTAGCCTGACCGTCCGGGTGTTACATCACTTGTTAACATTCCTGCAAACTGTGCCTGCAAGGTTTTGCCAAAAGTTGTTTTGACACCTGCTTTGCTTAGGACACGTTGCAATCTTACTGTGAAGAGCAGGTTAATTCCAAAGTACATAAGAAAAGCAAGGGCTAAAAATTCTATTTTTATGGTTAATATGGTTGTGTAGAGGTAATCTACACCTCTAATAATGGTAGGTTCATCGGGGTGAAAATCAGCTGGAACAGTTGTTCCTACATACCAAAGTAAAGCTATGAAAATGGCAATCATTGCCACAACTTGAAGTAGAATTTTAAGAATTCTTTTTGAAGACCCCTGCGATTTCGTTTGAGGTAAAGGTTGTAGCTCGGACATATCGCTTAGAGATTAGTTTGGGAAGTTAAATGGATTTTGGATAAACACCTTTTATCATCCATGAAGCTCAATGTACAAGTTATGGTCTTACGCATTCAGCTTTGGGCCTGTAGGTTTTTTTGGCTGTTCGTTTACGCTTGTGATAATCGCATTCTTTGATGCGGGTCAGCATCCAGCCTAAGTCTTGGTATATGCATCCGCAGGGCAGATTTGTTATTTTGGTTTTGTTTGCTTCAGCGGGTTTTTTGTTTTCTGCCATTGGTTATCTGTTCTTTATTGTGGTTTATCAGAGGCTTATTTAACTTACCTTTTTGTTAGTGTTTATTTCGTTTTGGAAAGTTAGTTTAAATAATAAAAAATACATTGGGTTACAATCAACCCGTAATTGCTTTGGATATCAAATGGAAAAACAGAAAATTTCATCCAAAATCAGTTTATCCTCACTTCGTAACAGTATTTCTTTAGCTGTAGCAGTCAAGTTTTCTGCAATTGCGGCGGCAGTGATAGTTTTTTACCTTCAGGATTTAGGGTTCATCTTTAATAATGCATTAAGTGATGAATCCTCAACACACCTGCTAATAATTCCATTCATGTTTCTCTACATTCTTTACAGAAAAAGAAAAGTGCTGCTGGCATCGGTAAACCAGACGCACCGCGAAGGTTTAGGCAACATATTTGACACAGCAATAGGTGCCTTGCTGTGTGCAACTTCGGTTTTGATTTACTGGTATGGCTCCTATACCTTCACACCCATAGAGTACCATATGTTCACGCTTCCAATATTCACCACAGGCTTAACCCTGCTATTCTTTAACAGGCACACTCTGCGGCATCTTGTGGTTCCAATTCTCTTCCTGTTCTTCCTCACACCACCACCTACCGAAATCCTTTATGGAGCAGGTTCAGCGCTTTCTGTTGTCAGTGCTATAGTGGCAAACGGCGTCACTAACTTGGTAGGTATAGCAACAAATTTTTCTGCCAGTCAGTATGGAAGCCCATTAATTTCTATGGTAACACCCAGCGGAGAAAGCTTGACGTTTAGTGTAGATATTGCTTGTTCAGGAATTTACAGTTTAATTGGTTTTGTCGTGTTTTCAGCTTTCATAGCATACATCATAAGGGAAAGCCCAACAAGAAAATTAGTCACACTACTTATGGGCATACCGCTTATTGTTGCCTTAAACATTTTCAGAATAACTGCACTGTTAATTATTGGCTATAACTTTGGCGATGAAGTTGCCCTACAAGTTTTCCACACAGTAGGCGGAACAGTGCTAATGTTTATTGGCACAATAATTTTGTTTGGAATCACAGAGAAAATCTTCAAAAAACGAGCCATCCCAGCAGGTTGCCTAACATGCGAACAGACCCCAGTTACCCCGCCACATGGCTTTTGTGACAACTGCGGGAAACTGTTAAGTTATCCTAAAGAAAAACTGAAAAAGGTTGACTTAGTGAAAATTATTTCAGTCATCTTTATCGTGATTGTACTTGTTTCTATCCAGTCACCTGTCTTTGCATTAACAAATGTGGGGGCAGAATTAACGGTTCAGACACCTTCAGGAGAGCAGGGCAACTCAGAAATTCTCCCCCAAATTGAGGGTTATACATTGAATTTTCTTAAACGCGACACCGCCTTTGAAGCAACTGCAGGCCAAGATGCATCCTTGATTTATGTTTACACGCCCATTAACCCTGGCAACGGCTCGAATCCTCAAATTTGGGTTACCATAGAAGTTGCCACAGCCGTCAGTTCGCTTCACCGCTGGGAAACATGCCTTGTTAATTACCCGATTAGTCAAGGTTACAAGCCAAGCGTTACTCAGTTAGATTTAAGAGATGTACAAATAAATGATAACCCACCAGTTTTGGCGCGGTATTTCTCTTTCCAAGATAACACTGACGACCTAACCCAAGTGGTTCTGTACTGGTACCAAACAGGAACCTTTTCACAGAACGGAACAAGCATCTCTCAAAACGTGAAAATTAGCTTAATTTTGTACCCAAGCAGCCCAGCACTTGTTCAGGCAGCGGAGGATGCTCTTTTGCCAGTTGCGGTTACAGTTAACAGTTACTGGGAACCCATTAAAAGCTGGGCAACTTTCTCTATAATTATTTCTCAAAACGGATTAACGCTGTCAATTGTGTGCCTTGCTTTGCTTGTAGCTTTGATAGCCTACAAACTGTTATTTATTGACCGGGCGCAGCGGGAATTGCTTAAGAACTTGTATGGTAAAATCCCAGAAAAAGACCGATTCCTACTACAAATAATCAACAAAACAAAAGGCAACTTTACACTGGCAACACTATCAGAAGAACTACAAAAAAGCGCAGGAACACCCGTACCAGAAGATTGGTTAAAACAGGAACTTGAGCAGGCAGAACAGGCAGGTTTCATCGAGAAAATAATCGTTAACAAAAATGATGTGCCGATAATCAAATGGAGAATTAACCTGAAATTAACTACTTAATCAAAGTCGCTGGTTTATTTTTTTGGTTTATTCGTATCGTATTAGGAAGAGCGGTTTTTGAGCTTCTCGGTGTCTCTCACTTAGGGGAACATCTTTTAGAGTTATTATCTGCGAAGAGCTAGCCTTGTATTGGAGAATATAGGTTTTGTATAGGTCTTTTTCTAATGCTTTTAATTTTCCTTGAGATACCATTCTCCTCACCCTGTTATAGGCTTCCTTTCTGAAAATATTAACATTAGTGACTGTACTAGTACAACAACAGCAATAGTACATGTGAGTTAACTAAAAAATGGCAAAAACGCCAACAAATCAACAAACTTATCTATCAAATAATAAAAAACAAAAACTAATTAAATAAAAAAGGACAGGGTTTTATGGACCCTTTTTGGTGACTTCTTTTACTGCGCCAGCGGCTACAGTTGTGCCCATGTCTCGGATTGCAAACCTGCCGAGTTCGGGGAAGTCATTGAAAGTTTCGATAGCAATGGGGTGCAGTGGCTCCATGCGTACCCAAGCAGCATCACCAGTTTTGAGATAGCTTGGGTGCTCCTCAGATACTTGACCAGTTCTTGGGTCAATCTTCTTGATTAGTTCAGTGAAGCGGCATGCGATTTGTCCTGTGTGGTAGTGAAGCACTGGAGTGTATCCTGCTGCGATTGCTGTTGGGTGGTAGATAACGATGATTTGCCCGATGAATTCTTTAGCAACTGTTGGTGGATTGTCAACTGGACCTGCAACGTCTCCACGGTGGACATCGTTCTTTGCGATGCCTCTAACGTTCATACCAATGTTGTCTCCTGGTTCTGCAGCGGGGATGCTTGTGTGGTGCATTTCGATAGATTTGACTTCAGCTGTCTTGTTTGATGGCATGAAGATAAGGCTTTGTCCTGGTTTTAGAACACCTGTTTCAACTCTGCCAACTGGGACAGTGCCGATGCCTGTGATTGTGTAGATGTCTTGGACTGGAACACGGAGTGGTTTGTTGGTTGGTTTTGCTGGAAGTTCTAGAAGGTCAAATGCTTCCATCATGGTTGGACCATTGTACCATGGCATCTTCTCGCTCTTCTTGAGCAAGTTGTCGCCTGTCCAGCCTGAAACTGGTATGAAGTGAACTTTCTCAATCTTGTAGCCGACCATTCTGAGCATTCTTGAAATTTCATTCTTCATTTCATCGTAACGTTCTTGGCTCCAGTTAACTGTGTTGTCATCCATCTTGTTGATGGCAACAATTAATTGGCGTATACCCAAGGTGAATGCTAAGAAGGCGTGTTCTCTTGTTTGACCACCTGCGCCGATGCCTGCTTCGAATTCGCCTTTCTTGGCTGAACTGAAGAGGACAGCTGCGTCAGCTTGGCTTGCGCCAGTAATCATGTTTTTGATAAAGTCTCTGTGTCCTGGTGCATCAATGACAGTCATGTTGTATTTCTTGGTTGGGAATTGTAGGAATCGAAGGTCAATGGTGACACCGCGTTCTCGTTCTTCCTTCAAGTTGTCGAGCACCCACGCGAAGTGGAATGTTCCTTTTCCTAGTTTTTCTGCTTCTGCCTTGTAAGCGTCGATTGTCCTTTGGTCAATAACGCCTGCTAGATATAGTAAGTGTCCGGTGGTTGTTGATTTGCCGTTGTCAACGTGCCCCATGATGATAATGTTCAGGTGGGGTTTATCACTTTTACTCATTTTTTCATCCTCAAACTTTTAATTTAAATTTTATGAATTCGTTAACACATCAGTCCTTCCAATTATTTTAAGCTTGCGACACTTATTGCCCGCACTACTCTTAGAAAAGCACCCAGTTACAGGCACAATCAGTACTGAAGAAATATTTAACCTCACAACAGAAGAAACCAAAAAAGCGCGCGCCAAGATCAAGGAAACTTGGATTTTAGATTTACCTTTTTATGTCTGTTCAACTGGATATGTGACTATGAGCGCTAAAAAGAGAGTTTGGGTGATTTGCAAGAAAATCTTCAGTCTCTCACTATTGTTCAACGCTCTTCTAACTATCGCCTACAGCGTCGGAATCCTTGCAGGTTTTTACTGGATATACAACAATTGGCAACCCTACTCACCCTACGTGATTAACGGCAACCTTTTCTGGATAGCAGTAGTTGCTGGGTTCATCAATATTTTCCCAAGCGCATTTGTGGGCAGAAAACTTCACACAGGACGCTTTCTTTTTCATCATTACTTTTACGGCTTAATTGTTTTGGCAGCAGCAATCTTTTACGTGACACTTTTTACGCCAGTAAACTTGCTAAACCTGTTTTTTGTAAATGACACCACCGTAGCGGTTAATATTGGCAGGTTTTTCATTTTAGGCGGCTTAACCTTGTTGCTGGATGATTTGCCTGACCTTGCCAAAGTGCTTGAACGTGGACTGGGCTGGTTGGATAGAAAAGCCATCAAAGCAAAAAAGCCCATCTACGCACTACAGTACCTTACAGGGTTTGTTTCCTTGTATCTTTTTGTTGCCATACTGCTGTTCTTTAACGATAACCCCGGCTGGATAACCCTTGCTAACTGCATACTTGCGGGCACTATATGCATAACGGGGTTGTGTTCAGTTATTTTTGCTTATAGAGGGTGGCTGGGTAAAGAAGAAACTCAGAAGGCAAAGAAAATGCCGCATTAAAGCAAAATGCTACCATTTCTTTGATGCTGCTGAAGCAATTATTCCCGCGGCTGTGTTTTCATCCATTTTCCAAGTATTCAAAACCAAATCATAAACGGCGGGGTCTTCCCAGTTTATACTGTAGAATCGGTGCAGATACTCCGCTGATGCACGGTCATGGTCTTCAATTAGTTTTTGAGCATCCTCTTTTGTTAATGCTTTAGTTTTCATGATTCGTTCAATTCTCTCATTGAGGGGCGCAATTATCCTTACGTGAAGCACTCCCACTTTATGCTTCAATATTGCTTGACCGCCCCGTCCTACAATAACCGTGTTACCTCTACCTGCCAAGTTGTTGATAACTGTTTGAATCACAGAGAGGCATTTTTCCTCGTCAAGAGTTTTACTGATTACCTCGTCGCCCTTCTGAGTTATAGATATAGCGGCAGGTTTCTCACGAAGCAAGATTTTATCCACTAAACTTTTAACCGTGTAAACATCCTCAGAAAAATCTGCAATATCCTCCTCAGAAACACCGATACACTTAGCCACATTCATCAGCATATTCTTATCAAAATAAGCATAGCCCAGAAGCGTGCTGACTTTCTGCGCAATCTCGTCTCCGCCACTACCTGCCTGTCTTGAAATAGTTATTATGGTATGTTCGCTTGGTGCTCGTTCTTCCAGCGAAATTTGTTTTAAAGTTTCACTTATTTCAGTATAGTCTGGTTCAGTTTCAGGAATATTAGAAGACCAAACATAACGGATTATACCGTCTTCGTCAAGGACAAAGATTGAACGTTTTGCAGCAGGGTAACAACCATCACCCAATCGGCATGCAACTGGTTCTCCTTCAGCGCCAACATAAGCAGGAACGTCTAAACCGTAAGCTTTGAAAACATCACGCTTGCTATCGCTTAATATTGGAAATTGTAACCTGTTTTTCTCAGCAAATGCCTTGTTTTTGGAGGGAACGTTGACGTCGATTCCGACAATTTGAGCTTTTAAATTAATGAATTGTGACATTGAATCTCTAAAGTCGCATACTTCTTTGGTTGAAGTTAAAGTGAAAGCTCCAACGAAAAAGACTAACACGACTTTTTGTCCTAGAAACTCTTTGAGACTGCGGGTTCTATTTTCTGTGTCTGGTAAAGTAAAATCAGGTGCCTTGTCACCAATTTTGACTCCTATCAAAATAAGCATCAACCTCCAAAAAAGCTAGAGATAATCTCACATAAATAGCTAATGCGAATTCAAAACCTTAAAAAACAAAAAATGTTCACTCCGTCTCAGCGGTTCCATGCCATCTCCTCTCCAAGTAGAGAATCAGGCTGAAAAGACCTCGGCTGAAAATTACTAAAAGAAGCAGCTCAAACTCAGCCATTGTTCTAGTAGCTACAGTGCGAATGATTTCTGCGCCAATAAAAAAGTTTAGACTTAGTGTTAAGTATCCTGACAAGTAATGGGTAGAAGAGGACGGACGATAGGGGTCTTTAAGTTTAATTTGAATAAACCTGACTGTTACAAACAAGGCGCCAAAAACGATAACACCGCCACCAATCAAATAAAGAGTATTAGCGGCTATAGACAGAACAACATAAATTGCATCATAAATTAAGCCTCCAGGAATGTATGTGGGTCCTAAAAATACTGAGATTAAATTAGGATAAAAGAAACTAAAAAAAGCACCCAAAACTGCAACAGCGATTATCAAAATTAACAGAATAACAACAAGAAAATTACATTTTGAGAAAAGTTTCTGGGTTACAACCATTAAAAATAAGCAACCTGCGCTAATTTGTAGTTAAATGACATGCCTAATAAACTTGATTAAACCCCAAAAACGCTCATTTTAGAACTTTAAACTTTAAATCAAAACACTCATAACTGCCAACACCTCCCCCCGCAGAAATATCACTGGCGCCAAGCACAGAAAACGTTGAACCATCCCACATCACCGAACCCACACAAAAAACGGTTCCTTCCATTACAGCACCCAAAATTTTTAGCATCAAAATAAACCAAAAAAAGACAACACCCCATTCAGCGCCAGAAGGCACATAAAAAAGGGTGCTAATGATTAAAAAAATAGAGAGGCACGTAAATTATTTTCCCGATATTTTTTGGGCAGCTTTTTTAGATTCATCAACTGTTTTTTGACCAGCACTTTTTGCGCCTTCAGAAGTTTTTCTTGCGGCTTCTTCAGTTTTCTTTTTTGCTTTATCTAAAACTGACAAAAAATCACCACCTTTGAATAAATCAAGGAGAAAAAAGGCAAAATAAAGATGTGTGATTGCACTAGAGCAGCACATTTCTGAAAAAGCATGTTTAGCATCAAGGCTGCAACGTATTAGAGAGTGGTGCGGTCGCCGAGATTTGAACCCGGGTCGTCAGCGTGGCAGGCTGATGTCCTAGACCAAACTAGACTACGACCGCTTTTCCATGGTTTCTTATTGGATTACGACCACCGTTTAGGTGCCATTAGCCATGCCGCCTTTGTGATAGACTGCGATAGTATTTATGTGCTTTTTGGTTGAATTGAACCTGCCGGAAATAGGCTGCTGGAAAAAGATAATGACAGTGCGGTAACCGGGATTTGAACCCGGGTCCTAGACTTGGCAAGCCTATGTACTAACCAAGCTGTACTATTACCGCTCAGTGATTCCTGTATTGGCGCATCAATACTTATGACTTCGCCGCTGTTTCAACTATAGAGCTAAATAAATAATTTACTATTCTAATTTCAATAGTTTTTTGGCGTTCTTACCATAAATTGGTTACCCCTTGAACCCCGAATAGAATATGATAGCCACGGAAAATTCACTTGAGCAAATCACAAAATGCAATTTGTTTAGAAAATGTTCCAGTTGCATTGGGGATATTTTCAGGCATAAATTGTGTAATACCCCAGTTTTGAAGAATTCTGGAAAGTGGGGATGTGGGTTTAACACGGGTTTTAGGGGAAAAATGGTTTAGTCAAGAAAGTTTGACTAAGCTTAGTCAAGATTTCTTGACGAAAATTCTTTTATTTTAAAAATTTGTGCCCTAGATTGTAGGTTGAAAATACAATGAGTGGAAAAAGAACTAAAGAGAAAAGGCTTTCTAAGGCGGTTGTATTGATGCGTAATTCTAATTGGCGATGTGGCAAACTTGAAAGGTCAATTATTCTGTACTTGCAGAAAAAAAATCATTTATTCAAAAAAGATGTTCCAGTAAAAGAGCTTGTTAGCAATTCAAGCTTGTCTGAGTATAGCAGAGACGAATGTTTAGATGCGATTAAAAGGTTGGAGCAAAGAAAAATCGTGATGCTACTTTCATAAATCATTAAGGCAAACGAGTTACGTTGTAAGACAAGGTTTCACTGCACATAGGACAAGTTTTCTTTAAGTGGTGCAAATACCAGCAAAGTAGGCAACGTTGCGTAATACAACCAAAAAACCATTAAGTCCAGAAATAAACGACTACGTATGAACCCACAAACTAAAGACCCAAACCAAGCCATAATCACCCCGATGAATCAGCAAGAAGTAAAACTGGCGGTTGAATGGGCACGCCAAGAGGGATGGAACCCCGGAATCCATGACGCTACATGCTTCTACCAAACTGATCCCGCGGGCTTTTATGCTGCCAAAGTTAATGGGGAAATTGTGGGGACTGTTTCGGCAGTAAATTATGGGGGCGGTTTTGTTTTTGCAGGTTTCTACATTGTGCGGACTGATATGCGCATGTTGGGTGTTGGAGCTAAGCTTTACAGTTTTCTTATGGATAAATTCCAAGACTGTAACGTTGGGATTGATGGGGTTTTGGAGATGCAGGCAACATATGAACGCCACGGCTTTCTGTTTTCCCACAAAAATAGCAGGTATATGGGAACCGCTAAAGGTGAATTGTCAAATCTTTGTATTTCTATCAGCCAAGAAAACTTTGAAGAAATCGTAGCCTACGATGCAAAATGCTTCTCAGTTCCGCGACCTGAATTTTTAAAACACTGGCTTACCCAAGAAGACAGTCATGCATTCATGACCAAAAGTGGGGGTGAAGTTTGTGGGTACGGAGTTATCCGCAAGTGCTTTGAAGGACATAAAATTGGACCACTTTTTGCAAACACAAAAGAGACAGCTTCAGCCCTTTTGGAGAGTTTGATGTCAACGGTGCAGGGTGAGATGGTGTTTTTGGATGTGCCTGAACCCAATTCAGCAGGGGTTTTGCTTGCCAAAAAGTATGGTATGCAGTCAGTGTTTGCCACGGTTAGAATGTACACGAAAAGGGCTGTTGCTTTGCCGCTGGACCAGATTTATGGCGTGACCTCATTTGAGTTGGGGTAACTGGTTAATACAACCTGATTGCTTGAAAAATATGGAAAAAAAATAAAAGGGATAGAGATTTGTTGCAGACTACTTTTTACGGCTTCGCAGAAGCATTACTATAGCAACAATCACAATTATCGCTACAATAATGCCTATGATTATGTAAAGGTAGTCCGTTGGAATGATTGGTGGGCTTTCTGAGGAGGCTGTTGGTGATTCAGGACCTGGAGTGCTTTCACCCATAACGTTTATGCTGGTGTAGGGTGTGTATGCTTCGTTTAGGTTTAAGCCGCTTGCTAATTCAGTGCCTGGGAAGTAGACTAGCCATGATGCTTCGCCAGATGTTGTTGGTGTGTAGGTGAAGTTAAAGAATCCTTCGTGGTCTGTTGTTGTCGAAATTTCTTCACTGCTACCGTCTGGGTTAACCCAAATCAAGTTGACGGTTTGGTTTTCAAGTGGTGGTGTAAAGGTTGCATTGTTGTTGGGGTCAGCTTGTGACTGGAAGAACTGGTAACCATTCAATCCGCCTGCGATAATTGTTGCTTCGTTTGCCAACATTGATTCGCCTTTGTTGGATTGTGCATAAATGTTAACAGTTCCCTGTGCACCGCCAATGAAAGCGTAGAGATGACCGTCGTTGGATGTTATGTACACGTTGTTGTTTGCAAGGGCTGCTGTAGCGAAAACTTGACCAAGAGCTGTGAAAGTAGACAGCACCGCACCGCTTGAAGCATTATATGCGGTAAAGCCGTAGGCTGCGTTGCCCATGTAGAACACATTGGTTCCTGACACTTGTGCAACAGATGCAGACGCAAAGATTTGGTGTCCACCCCATGCATTCCATATTTGAACAAAGTATGGTACAGTAGAGTTGACAATCCATGCGGAACTGCCGCTGCCGCCTAAGTTGGTTCCAGGTTCAATGAGTGCAAGAGCAACTGCATTGGTTGATGCTGATACACACAGCGTTGGGAAGTTCATGACAGTTGTGTCGTTAAGAAGATATTGGTAGTCTGTTCCATCGAGTTCGTAGCCCATGTCGGTTTGATTAGCGAAAACACACACGTTATCTGCGATGTATGTAGGAGTCTGTGTCATTGGAGTGCTGGCAGTTTCTCCAGCATTAATAGTGCCAATATTGATACGCTCTAAGGATGTTGCATTGTATATTGCTATAGTTCCCGCACCGCTTCCATAGGTTAAGAATAGGTAATCATTGACAATTGTTGGTGTACCATGGTTTGACCTTGCAGAACCAACCGAAACAGAGTTAATTATGGTTCCATTGATGTCTATTTGGGTCAGTGCACTTCCGCCAGCTTGAATATACAAACATGTTCGATTAAGCAGGTCTGTATGTATAGCTAGACTTCCGCCTTGACCGTCCTCAACTGATGAAACCGTAGTAGCCCATTGCTTTAGGCCCGTAGCAGCATTGATGGCGTACAGGTTACCGTCCTGCGCAGCAACATAAAGCGTTCCATTCCAAAATAGTGGAGAGCTTTTAACTTGCCAAGCAGTACGTTGAGTTGGCATATCGTTTATGTTTCCAGCAGTAGTACTCCATATTGTATTCCCGTTAGTAGCGTTCAAAGCATAGACATTGCCATCGTCAGCGCCAGTGTACAAAACTCCATTAATGATTGTGGGTGTTGATAGTAGCCTTGTATTGAATGATCTATTCCAGACTTCTTCGCCGCTAATAGAATCTACTGCATAAAGAGTTCCAGCCCATGACCCAAAGAAGACTGTACCATCACCAACAACTGGCGAACCAGACACTGGTGAATCAGCCTCAAAGGACCAACTTGCGGTCCTTATGTTAGTTGGGTAACTTCCAGATACAACACCTGTTTGTGTACCTGTTGTATCCATTGGACCATGGAATTGTGGCCAACCATCTGATTGTGGAAAATCAGATATACCACCGGAAACGTCACCAATACAGTAGATGTACCGACCATCGCTATCTGAATGAGTGCCAAATACACAACCATAAGCGACTATAGGCATAACAAAGTGTACAGGTAACTCCCAGAGCTTTTGACCAGTTATAACGTCGTAAGCTGTGAAGTGATACCCATCAAATGGTATGTCTGTTCCAGGCACATTTCCAGAGCTACGGTCAGAAGCGCTAATGAATAACTTGCCGTCACCGACACATCCAACCATGTATGAAATGTAGTATTGTGCCGGTTGCTTCCATAATTGAACAAGTGTTTTAGCATCGAATGCACTTACCCAGCCTTGAGGACTCTCAATGCTGTTGGCATATATTCGGCCATAAGCTGCCTCCGTGCCATAAGCATAGAAAGCTCTGCCGCCTGCTACGTCAAAGGCGCCAACTACGGCACCAGTATTTCCATCGAATGCAGTGATTTGTGTTGAAGAACCGCAGTGATACAAGATACCATCATAGTAAGTAGCGGAATAACCAGCATTACCTTGTTTGTATTGTCTCCAAATTTCTTGACCTGTATCTAGGTCTACTGCAAAGACAATACCTTCGCCATAACCGCCAAAGAATGCTTTTCCATCGGCAATAGCCAACGCCTCAAGACCGGTACCAACATAGTAAGTCCATTTGCCTACGGCTCCACTCGATGGTTGAGAGCAGTCGATGGCAACACCAACATGCTTGTTAGTTTCGGATTCTACAGCGGCTCCGATCAATACCTGCGTTGCAGGATCATACATTACCTGCCAGTAGCTGACTATAAGATTGCTTAAGCTTGTATAGCCAAAGGGTGTGCCGATATCTGTCATAGATGTTTCCGTTAACAATTCACCGTTAGTAGTGTTGACAAAGTATAAGGAACGAGTGTAGACTACAAGCAGAACGTCATCAGTAACTTTTACTGGTGCTTGAGTACCGAACAAGCCAACACCTGAACGTACACTATTACAAGTCCACACTTCTTCACCGTTAGTGATGTTAAATGCGGTTAAAGCACGGCTGCCTGTAAAAGCATAAACTAAACCGTTAAATGCAGTACATGCAGAACCGCCAAACATACTTGAGTAGAGCGGCATAGCGCTTTTCCAAAGTACAGTGCCAGTGTTAGGTGCTGGTCCAGTGCCAAAGCGTGTGTTTGCTCCGTCATTGCCCCAACTTGCCCATTCATATTGCATGACATCTCCGTATGGTTCACCTGTTTCAGGATTAATTTTTTCAGCTAAGACTTCTTGTGAAGAAACAACTGCATCATCAGAGTAGTAACTGACTCCTTGAGCAAATACTGTTAATATTGAGATAATCAGAATAGTAGATAGAATTATTGTTGCGATTTTTGAGTTATTCAGTTTTTTCATTTTTTTCGCCCAAATAGGGTTATATTAGCGTAAAAACGCATACCATTCAAGTTCTACGCTTTTTAATTTAATAATTAGTGTGTGGGACTCCCACTGACAAAAAATAAAATTTAAAACATAAACAAACAATAATAAGAACTGACATGAAGAAATGGATTGATGAGAAGGATGACGAACAAGAGGCTCATACGCTAATTAGTTTAGGAGTAACTGCTTGCCAAGCCAAGATACTGATTTTTCTATCAAAAACAGGTGGCTCAAGTGCCCAAGCCATATCAAAAGCAACGGGCATAAATCGCACAGATATCTACCGCATTATGCCCACCCTGTATAAAGAAGGATTAATTAACAAGATAATAAGTGCACCCGTCAAATTTGAAGCAGTTCCAATAAAGGATATTATAACAATTCTTATGAAGCACAAAACCGCTGAAATGATTGCTTTAAAATCAGCTACAGACAAAATGATCAGGGACTATAAAACAAATAAAAATCCCGTTGTCTACTCAGTTGATGAAGATCAAGACCGATTTATACTCATCCCAAAAGGTAAAGCGGTGTCGAAAAAAAGAAAACAAGCAATAGAGAAAGCAAAAGAAAGTATTGATTCAGCCTGTACTTACTCAAATTACATATACAATATTACAGATAATTATACAAGAATTATGGATGCCTTAAACAGAGGTGTACAAATCAGGCACATAATTGAGATGCCCAACATCCCAAGGTCGTTCCCAAAAGAAGCCCAGAAAATTTGGGGGCACCCTTATTTTCAAATCAGAGCAGTAGCTAAACCACTCACAAGCATATTTGAAATTTATGACAACAAAGAAGTAATAATTAGTGTTTCCGCGCACAAAGTATATCGTTCAAACATTTTTTGTTGCAATAACACCAGCATCTTAGAAATTACAAAAACTTATTTTGAAAACACATGGACCAACGCCAGCTACCCAAACGAAATAATTAACAAAATGACCATAACACAAAAAATAAGCGGAAAGAAGAAACCTAACAGTACAGAGTCAGCTATTTTCGTGTAAAGGCGTACAAATCAGCTTGTTAACTTCTTTTACTGCTTTTATTGATACTTCCAACATGTCATCGGTGGGTTCTTTGGTGGTGAGATACTGGAAAGCCATTCCCGGTGAAACGAGCGCCTTTACAATGGGTGAGTTTCGGTATTTGCCGCTGAGTCTTAGTAGTTCATAGGATATGCCCGCGATAACGGGGATAAGCAAAAGCCTGTATGATAGGTTTATTGCAAATCCCAAGTCAGGCATTAAAGTGAACACTACTATGCTGATTATGAGGACGATGAAAAGGAAGCTTGTTCCGCATCTGGGGTGTAGCCGTGAGTGTTTTTTGACATGTTCCACATCCATTGGGACGCCTGCTTCATGTGCGTTAATAGCTTTATGTTCTGCACCATGATACATGAGCACACGTTTGTATTGTCCCCAAAGCGAAATCACTGACAAGTACGCTACAAACATTGTGAGGCGGATGATTGCTTCAGCAAGGTTGAAGAGGAACCCTGAAAGATTAAACCATGTGGCTAAAAGGAAAGGAGCCAAAAAGAACACGGCGGTTATACCTAAAACGCCACCGATTATTAAGGCGATTTCACCAATGCCAAACTCGATTTTTTCTGGTTCTTTACCATCAACTGCTTCTTCTTCAAAGGCAGCGCTTGCAGAAAACATTATCCCTTGAATTCCCAGATAGAGGTTTTCAATCATGTTTACAATGCCGCGGAAAAAGGGCAATCCGAAGAGGCGGTTTCGTTCAGAGTAGGGGTTTATGTGTTTTATGTCTGTTACGATTTCTTGGTTGGGTTTTCTTATGCAGGACACCATGTATCTGCGGGAACGCATCATGATACCTTCAATGAGCGCTTGTCCTCCAAATGCAAGTGACGGTTCATTTTTTGAACTGTTGGGCAATTACGTATCAACCTTTTATCGCTTGGGATTCGTTTTTATTATTGTTTCCCAGCTAAATAAACACGGTATACACATTTTGTTAATGTCTTTTTCAGGTAAAATATGTGGGTTTAAAATATTGTCGAGTTTAAATCACGCTATTTATGAAAAAATTATGTTAGATACTTTGTTCCAGTTTTTGGAACACCCTTGTTTTATTTCTTTCAAAAGAAATATCGGTTAACTTTTCAATGTTGCCATTTGAACAAGCCAGAGTTTTCAAATAAAGAATTATTTACAGTCAAAATGAAGAGGGTCCTTGAGAGGCTGGTGGATAAAACATGTTAACATTTAGTACCTTGTTGATTCTTTGTTAAGTACCAGTGAATAGCCACCAAAATTATGATATGCTTAAAAAGTGTGCCAAGTTGTGTCTAAACCCTACAGTTTTCTTCCATAGCAGCGTCTTGCTCCATCATAAACACCTAAGCATTCATGACAGAATCAAAACCCTTTTGGCTTGAAATCAACTGTAAAGCGTGTTCCACAACTTGGCAAAATATTATTCTTTTTTTGAAATATAACGCTTTGTTGTAACAGATTGAAACCCACCGCCACATCGACTTTTATTCCAAACGGTACCGGACGCGAAAGTGCACGACAAAATTCACCTCGAAAACGGCGACCACATCATAATCAACAAGCCCAGCCTCACCGAAGAATGGTACGTGGTAGGCGAAAAAGTAACAATCACTTACCCACTGGAAAAAGCAAACGTATGCCTATATCCGCCAAACGAGTTAGCAGACGAAACAGCAGTCTAAAAACAACAAATAAGACCACAGAGTGCTATCTTAACTTATTAATACTAACAATACATGAATACAGAAGAAGCTAAGGGATACTTGGATGGCTAAAGACAATCTATCTGAATTGTCAAAAGAACAACTTATAGATGAAATAAAAAGGCTTAAAAAAAGAAAAAAATACGGCATAGTCTGGGAGAACAAACCAGAAGAAGTAGCAGAGCTCTGCAAAAAAAAACTGCCTATATTTGTAGAAGATAAAGAAAAAGAAATCAACACAGACAAAGAAGCACCAGTCAATATTTTAATCGAAGGCGACAACTATCACGCCCTCTCAGTTCTCAATTATACTCACAAAGGCAAGGTTGATGTGATATACATTGACCCACCGTACAATACAGGAAATGGAGACAGCTTTATCTACAATGATAAAATCGTCGACAATAATGATGGATATAATCACAGTAAGTGGCTGTCTTTTATTTCAAAAAGATTAAATTTAGCTAAGAACCTCCTTAGCAAGAAAGGAATAATTTTCATATCTATTGATGACACAGAAGTATCACAGTTGAAACTTTTATGCGACGAGATATTTGGAGAAAAAAATTTTATTGCTAATGTACTATGGAAAAAAAAGACAAACGCTAATAACATAGGCTTCATACCACCGGTACACGACTTTATCCTTGTTTACTCACGAACTAATAGACCAAAAATTACAGATTTACCAATTTCTGATGAATATATTAAAAGCGTCTACAAGAATCCAAATAATGACCCTAAAGGTTTTTGGAAGACGATGGATTTATCTGCAAATCACAAAGGTCCTTATTTCCCAATAAAAAACCCGAAAACAGGAAAGGACTATTATCCACCAAAGGGGAGGTATTGGGTATTTAACGAAGAAGAGATAAAAAGACGAATCAAAGAGGGCTTAATTATCTTTGGTACAAGTGGAAAAGGGGCACCAGTTCAAAAAAAATACTTGAATGAAGCAAAACTCACTGTGAAACCTGATACATGGTGGGATAAAGTCGCTCAAAATAGCGAGGGGACAACAGAAATTGCAGAAATCTTGGGACCAAAAAAATTTGTGCACCCAAAACCAAAAAATCTCATTAAACATATATTAAGACTAAGCGGCGATGCTGACTCGATCATTTTAGATTTTTTTGCAGGTTCAGGGACTACAGCTCATGCAGTTTTAGAGCTTAACGACGAGGATAAAGGTAATAGAAAATTCATTCTTTGCACCAATAATGAAAATGATATCTGTAGTGAAGTTTGTTATCCACGAATTAAGAACGTAGTGGAAGGATATACTTCATTAAAAAGAGGCAGAGTAAAAGGCAGCCAAGGACACCTTAAATATTTTAGAACAGATTTTGTTGATGCTGAACCTACCGATATCAACAAAAAAAGATTAGTTGAGAAATCAACTGAGATGTTATGTTTAAAGGAGAATTGTTTCGAGGACACTAAGATAGGTCAAGACTTCAAGTTATTTTCCAATAGACAACGCAAAAATTTGGGTATTATTTATAGTGAAGAAGGGATTGAACCCTTTAAACAAGAAGTTAAAGCTTTGAAAAAGAAGTTTTTGGTTTACGTTTTTTCTCTTGATGAAAATGCTAGAGATGAAGAATTTGAGGATGTCGCAGAATTCGTCCAATTAAAACCCATTCCCGCAGTTATATTAAATGTTTATAAAAGAATTTTCAATCCAAAAAGAGGTAACTCTAATGATTGAGCTTAGAAATTATCAGAAAAGAGCTGTTAAAAGCCTTAAGGGTAAAATTGAAAATGTTTTGCGGTCTTCTGAAAGGGGTATTGTTATTTTTCAAGCGCCCACTGGTAGTGGAAAAACTGTTATGGTTTCTGAAGTGTTAAGGCAGCTTGTGAAAAGTCAGCAAGAACATAGAGGGTTATCGTTTATTTGGGTTTCAGTGAGGATGCTGCATGAACAAAGTAAGGAGAAGCTTGAAAAGTTTTTTGAGGATGAAAGGCTTCTTCAGTGTTCCTATTTTGAAGATTTATCCGACAGACAAATAGGCGAAAACGAGATTCTGTTCATTAACTGGTCTAGCATAAACAAAAAAGACATCAACATTTTCGTGAGAGACAACGAACAAGATAACAACCTCAACGCAGTGGTTCAAAACACAAAAGAAGAAGGCAGAGACATTATCCTAATTATTGATGAAAGCCACCACACCGCAAACTCTGAAAAATCAAAAGAACTAATCAACATCATTTCACCCAAAGTAATTCTGGAAGTATCCGCCACACCTCACCTCAAAGAGGACGTATCAGAAATAGAAAATGTACACTTATCAGATGTTAAAGCAGAAGAAATGATAAAATCAGAAATTGCAGTAAATCCTGAATTTCTCAATTTGAAAGTTAATGCTAAAAGTTCAGATGAACTTATTATAGGACAAGCACTTAAAAAGCGAGAAGAATTAGCTGATTTATACAAAAAAGAAGGGGTAAACGTTAACCCACTGGTTTTGATACAATTACCTGACCAAAAGGGCAACTTAATTAACAAAAAAGAAGATGTCATTCAAATCCTCGAAAAGTTCGGAATAACCGATGAAAACGGAAAAATGGCAGTTTGGCTCTCAGAAGAAAAAACAGATACACTACCAAATGTCGAAATCAATACAAACGAAGTAGAAGCGCTAGTTTTCAAACAAGCAATCGCGCTAGGATGGGATTGCCCAAGAGCATCAATACTGGTAATCTTTAGAGAATCACACAGTTTCACATTCACTATTCAAACTATTGGTAGAATAATGAGAATGCCCCAGCTAAAATACTACAACGAACCAGAACTAAACAAAGGCTTTGTTTTCACTAACCTATCAAACATTGAGATAACAGAAGACTACGCAAAAGACTACATCACCACCAATGAAGCAAAACGCAACAATAACCTCTACCAAAAAATAGAACTTCCCTCAATTTATCTAAAAAGACAAAGAGAACGTACAAGGCTATCTGGAGAATTTGTAAAAATATTTGCCAAAGTAGCTGATGAAACAAACTTACAACAAAAAATAACCGTGCCACCATCAAGGGTTGTTAGCCCAATAATAGCCGATGGAAAAATTGTTAATGTAGACAAAGCAGGAGAAATTGAGCATAAAGGAACCATCAAGGTACAATTAAGCCTGTTAGAGCTTCAGCAAAAATTTGATAAATTTATAACGGATTGCTGCACACCGTATGCCCCCTCAGATTCAAGCGACCGCCTAAAAACAGCGTTATACAACTATATTTCTCAAAAGTACAAGACAGAAAAATTTGACCCGATGGCACAAAGAATAGTTTTAGGAATAGAAAACACTCAAGCGTTTGTAGACACAATTAATCTCGCCAAAGAGCAATACAAAAAACAAATTGTAGATAAAATAAGCCAAAAAAGAGAAAAAATAGCATACCCAAAATGGGAAATCCCCCAAATAATCAGCTACAACAGCAGATACACAAAAACTGAAAAACCCAAATCAATTATGTCACCATTTTACACAAAAAAACCAAGTCAACCCGAAAAGCTCTTTGTTGAATTAATAGACAAATCTAAAAAAGTCAAATGGTGGTTTAAAAACGGGGAATCGGAACCAAAATTTTTTGCGGTACCCTACACTGAAAGCGACATCGAAAGCGCATTTTATGTTGACTTCATCGTACAATTCCAAGATGGCTCAATAGGTTTATTTGACACTAAAAGTGGAATCACAGCCAAAACCGCTAAATCAAAAGCGGAAAGCCTACAAAAATACATAAAAGAACAAAACAGCAAAAACAGAAAGCTATGGGGCGGCATAGTCATTAACATAAATGACAGTTGGAGATATAACGACCAAGAAATTTACGCATATAACCCCAATGACCTCAGTAACTGGAAAGTTTTAAACATTTAGTTAGTTAACAATTTTTCTGCTAAAAGCTGTTTTTTGTTTGGTTTTTTGTTTGTGAAAATTGTTTATAGGTCATCATTGCGGGGATGGTTTGAGGTGGGAGATGGCGTAGGTTTGTTGTTTCTGGGTGATTCTTGTAAGCCCACTTCATTGGTAATTGCTGTTCATTGCTTTCTGTTGTTTGGCACCTTTGGGGGTTATGAGCGGTTAAACCTCCGTGCAGAATGTAGATAAAGTCTATTTGCCGCCTATTTGGCTCCTAATAGTCAAAGTATGCAGAAAAGATAGAGAGAGGTCAAAGTCTATTTGGAGCCTATTAGAAATACAATGCAGAACCTATAGAGGGGTCTACCAGAACAATAGATGGGGGTCCCCTAATGGCTCATTTTCAAACCAAAAATATGGTTATTCGCTGCTGTAGCCGTGCTCTATTCTTCCATGAGTTCTGCGGTACTCGCTCTCATGCATTGCTTTGTCTGCGCCAAAGACTTGGATGTGTTGTTTTAGGTCTGCTTGTGTCATGAAGATGCAGGCGCAGTGGGGGCATTTGTAGTGATGATTATGGTTTTGGGGTTCGTTTATTTGGTCCATGTTCTTTTCACCTAGTGAATGTTTATTTGGATTTTTTTGCCATCCAACTCGCTCTCACGCCATTCCGCGTCAACTTCGCTTCGGTTCTTGTGCAAATACACTTTACGTGTACGAACTAGCCCCGCAAGCTCATCAAGGTACGGTTGCAGCAGAGCCATGCTTTCCTCGTCAAGCTCTGCGACATGCACAGATTCCATAATGTCGGTTGGTGTGAAACCCATCTCTTTACGTTGCGCTTGGATTCTGCGGGCTAAATCACGCATAATACCCTCACCGAGCAATTTATCATCACGCTGACCACTGAGAAACACAGTAACAGGGTCTTCTTGAGCAGACACCCATTTCTCAGCGCCTAAATCAGGAACAGCCTGCACATACTCAGCTGACTTCACGTTAACCTGCTCCAAAAACAGCGCCTCCAAGCTCTTCAATGCTTCAAGCGTCTTTTCGGGTGCAACCACAATTGCTTTTGCCAAAGGCCAGCGACGTTTCAGTTTACCCTGTTGACGGGCAGCATACGAGATTGAGACGCATTTGAGTAGGATGTCAAATTGTTCCTCGATGGTGCTGTCTTGCATTTGCGGGTTGGGTGTAGGCCACTCTGCCAAATTGATGGTTTCAGGCAGGTTAGGCTCCATAACACGGTAAATTTTCTGATACAGCATTTCGCTAAGGTATGGCGTTACAGGGTTAAAGAGTAACGTAACAGTTTTAAGAGTATGATACAGCAGTGCATAGATGGTTTGGCGGCGCATCATAGCTTCGGGCTCATCGGTCCAGAGTTCCTTGCGAATCATTGGCACGTACATGCGGCTCAAGGTTTCAATTACAAAGTCCTCCAAAAGCGCAACTGCTGCGTTGAACTCGCAGCGGTCGAGTTTCTGAGTGTACTCGTGGATTTTGCCCTGCAGTTTGGAGAGTAACCATTTGTCAGCTGCGGAGAGCGTGCCTGATTTGAAAGCCCAATCCAGCGTGTACTTTTCTGCGTCAAACTTGTCAAAGGTTGCGTTTTGCACAAAGAACCTGCTCAAGTGGTACAGTGTGCTCAATACTTGGTAGGGTCTGCGGGTGAGTTCTTGCATGTCAAAATTCATAAAGTCAATTGGGCTGCATTTGCGCATCATGTAGAAGCGGCAGAGGTCTGCACTGTTTTTCTCGAGCAGCTGGCTGGTTTGAACAACGTTTCCTAAGCTTTTGCTCATTTTTCTGCCTTTAGCATCCTGAGTTAAACCTTGGAACAAAAACGCCTTGTAGGGTGCAATGGGTTTACCTGTTAAAATCACGTACTCAAGTAGCAGCGAGTTTGCCCATCCCCGTGTTTGGTCAATGCCCTCAGTTAAGAACTCTGTTGGCACGAATTTGTGGGATTCTTCGTCTGTGAAGCGTGCGTATGGTGAGGCTCCGCTGTTGTGCCATGTGTCTAAAACGAAGTCTTCTCTGTGCATGACTCCTCCGCAGGTTGGGCACTCAAACGTGATGCGGTCAACCCAGGGCTTATGCAACTCAAAATCTGCTGGAATCTCTTCTCTTGCCAGTTCAAGCAGTTCTTTTTTGCTGCCTACCACGCGTTTGCCACCGCATTTTTCACAAGTCCACAGGGGTAGCGGTGTTCCCCAGATGCGTTCACGGCTGATGCACCATGGTTTGCCCTCTTTGAGGAAGCCTAAGAAGCGGTTTTTGGGTTCATCATAGAAGTATTCTACGCCTTCCGCAGCTTGGAGAACTTTGCTGTTGATTTTGTCTGTTCGTAGGAAGTATTCTTTTCTTGCGAGCCAAACGATTTTGTGGTGGCTTCTCCAGCAGGTTGGGTAATCGTGCTTGATTCTCTTGATCTTTACGTAACTGTTGCGAGCTTTAAGTTCTTCAACCACCATCATGTCCGCGTCACGTGCAAACACGCCTGCAAAGATTCCTGCGTCCTTGGTAAATTTAACCTCATCATCGTAGGGTGCAAAGATGGGGACTTTTCTGCGTTGGGCTGCCCAGAAGTCATCTTCACCGTTGCCTGGGGAGAGGTGCACGACGCCTGTGGCAGTGTTTACTTCAACGAAATCTTCGCCGATAACATGGTGGACAAGGTTGTGTTTGGTTTCGAGTTCGGCTTGTTTGGGGATTACATCTTTTAGGGGGTAATCATACGCGGGACCTTCGAGGCTTTCGCCTGTGAGGGTTTGGAGGATTTGGTAGTTTTTGATTTCCAACTCTGCCATCAAGGGCTCGACGCGTTCTTTAACCATTATCCAAATTTCACTTCCCACCTGAACTTTGACGTATTCTGCTTTGGGTTGAACCGCAAGCATAGTGTCCGTAATAACGGTAAACGGCATAGTTGTCCAGACAAGGAAATACTCGTTTTCTGTCCCACTGACTTTGAATTTGAAGTACAATGAGGGGTCTTCAACTGGCACATAACTGCCTTCGTAACCAACTTCCGCGCTTGAAAGGCTGGTTTGGCATCCAGGACAGTAAGCAACCACGTAGTGACCTTCTTCAAGCAGGTTTGTTTCCCAAGCACGCTTAAGAATTGTCCATTCACGTTCAATGTAACTGTCTTTGTAAGTGAAATAGGCTTTTTCCTGATTAATCGCAACGCCTAATCGACTGTCAGCATCCAGCCACATTGCATGATATTTCATGATTGCTTTTTTGCATTCCGCGATGAAGCGTTCCATCCCGTATTTTTCGATGGATTCACGTTTATTACGGACACCAAGGAGTTTTTCGACTTCAAGTTCCACTGGCAAGCCTTGACAGTCCCAACCCGCCCAAAACGGCATGTAGTAGCCTTGCATGGTTCGCATGCGGTATTTGATGTCTTTCATGATTCTACCGCGAGCGTGCCCAATGTGGGGAATACCGTTAAGTGTCGGTGGTCCTTCCACGTAGCCCAAGTTTGCTTTGGCGCAACTTTGGATGTTTTCCATTTTCTGGCGGATTTGATTTTCAGTCCAGAACTTGCGCATTTCTGCTTCAAGCTGCAAGGGAGCATAATTAGTTGGTAAACCTGAATTATCCTGTGTTTGGCTTGTCACTTTGGATACCTGCTGACGCAAAAATACGCTAAAAGACTATAAAAATCTATACAACCAAAAACAAAAAACACCAAACCCGGCTACTCTTTGTTGCAAAACTTTTAGTCGTGGATACACCGATATTTTAAATACTGTCAGATAAAATTAATCATTAGGGATTTATGTGAGAGGCAAAATCAACAGTGTAGTTTTAGTAACCTTTTTGGTGTGTTTAACTACTGTGTCTGTAGCTTTAATAGTATTGCAGCAACAAAATGAAAGTTTAGGACAAACAGAAATTCCGCAAGCTCCAGGGAATTCTTCAAACAAAATATATCCCTTATTTTATAACGTCAGTTTTCATTATGATGAGTCAAGCGTGTTGGTATACTCTGATGTCCCGATGCAAAACTTGACAATAGTTTACCAGTACACGACCATAGCTGGAACAACCCTTACCGAAAGCTTTGATTACGGAAGCTACTATCCCACATGGAACCCAAATCACGCAGTTTCACCTGGAGAACACCACTTTCAATATTACGAAATTCCCCAGTACATCATAAAAGCTTCTTCGACAATGAAATGGACCAGCGCGGGTTGCTTAATATTTGATATCGCTCCTCAAGTGCAAATTACGGAAATTTATGGCTACAGTTAAGTTCAGATAATTTAAGAACAGCTAAGTAACTGAAACTAAAAAAGAAAAATCATATATTTACTATTTTTCAGTAGGTAGACGAAACTCTGCAAGTGTAAAAAGAAAACAAGTTTTTTCTGAACTAAACAGAAGAAGGGAAAAGAAAGATTGTGTTTATGCGATTGGTGTGAAGGGTAGTTGTGGAAGGACTGGGTTGATGAGTTGCAGTACGATGTCTGGGAAGAGTCCGAGGATGAAGATTGCAGCGACCAGTATGAATACGGGAATGAGTATGTACTTGTTTTCAACGATTTTTGTTTCATCTTTGGGTTTGCGTGCATACATTACGTTGACGAGTCGGAAGATGTAAGCAGTTTGCAGTACACTGGTGATTACTCCGATGATTGCTAACCAGACCAAGTTTGCTTGAATCGCGGCGGTGAATACGAAATACTTTGCAATGAAACCACCCAATGGTGGAACACCAGCAAAGCTCAGACCTGCAATGATTAAAGCTAAGCTTGCAATGGGCATTCTCTTGCCTAAGCCTGCGAAGTCTTCTAGTGTTCGGAATCCGTGACTGTTGATTATGCCAATTACCATGAATGCGAGTGCTGTGGTTAAGCCGCCTATTAGGAAGAAGTACAAGTTTCCTGCTAAGCCGAGGGCGGTTGCGCTGGTGATGGCGACGAGGTTGTAGCCGACGTCTGCGACGCAGATGTATGCCATCATGCGTTTAACGTTGTTTTGTATCAGTGCAAAGATGTTACCTACAATCATGCTTAAGGCTGCCATGACAGCGAGCATGAATGCCCAGTCAACGGGACCTAATGGAGCGGGTAATACGATGTAGAGGAGGATTCTGATGAGGATGTAGTAGCTGCCTTGGTCAACCAGTGCGGATAGGAAGGCTGCTGATGAGGCTGGTGCAGCTGTATATGCGTCAGGTAGCCAGAAGTGGAAGGGCACAATTGCGGCTTCGATTGCGTAGCCTGCAGCGATGAAGATGAAGCTGATTATGAGCAGGTTTTTGTCTGCTGGGTTAATTGCTGATAGGGCGTTTCGGACGCCTTCATAGTTTAGGCTGCCTGTGATGCCGTACACGATGGAAAGACCCAACAATACGAAGGCGCTGGCGATGATGACCATGATTAGGTATTTCATGGTGGCGTTTAGGCTGAATGCGTTTTTCTTAAACAACATTAGAAACGCGGCTGCTGCCGTTGCGGCTTCCCAGAATATGAAGAATGTAAGTAAATCGCCTGCAAGGACTGCACCAACTAGTGCGCCTGTTAGCATGAGCATTACGGCGAAGTAGCGGTCTGAGGGGCGCTCGTTAGAGTTTACAAAGAACACCGTATAGATCATGATGACCGCAGCTATGCCCACGATGATTATTGCCATGTAAATGGATAGGGCATCTACAAGGAATGTGGTAGCTATTGCTGTGTCTATGTCACCTGTTAAGCCGATGTATTGGGCACCTGGGTCAGCTACGCTGTAGTAGCTTAAAGCCAAGTTTGCTATGGTGACTGCAGATAGGACAAAAACTACCAGTATCCACGCGAGGGTGGCGGCGGTTTTGTGGTTGCTGCTGTTTTTGCGGATTAGTTTGAAGACTGGGATGGTTAGTAGGGAAGCGATTATGAAAGTTATTATGGGTAATATTATGTCAAGTATTTGTACCATCTTTTTTCACCTATCCTATCAATGTTGCTCCAAGTGTGGCTGTCTGAATTAAATCCATAAAGAAGGTTGGATAAACACCAATAAGGAGAACCAGCACTACCAAGATTGCCAGTGATAGTTTCATCCAGTTTGGAACATCAACGATTTTGTGTCCTTCATGTGTTACTGGTTCTGTGGATATTTCGCCTTCTGCGGGTTCATCTTTGGATTTACCAAAGAAAACTTTGCTTACAAAACGCAAAGAGTAAGCAAGCGAGAATACTGTTGCAACCAGCATAAGTGCGGTTGGCCAAATGTAGAAGCTGGCTAAGCCACCTGTGGCGCCTATTATTTGGAATGCACCTATAAAGATGAAGAATTCACTAATGAAGCATGCAAATGGTGGTGCACCAGAAATGCTAAGGGCTGCGATGATTCCTGAAACTGCGCTGAAGGGCATTTTGCCTGCTAATCCACCCATTTTGCGGATGTCTCGTTCTTCAGTTTGGTGCATGATTCCGCCTGCGGTAAGGAAGAAAAGTCCTTTGCTTGCGGCATGAGTGATAATGTGCAGTACAGTGCCCACAATTGCTAAAGATGAGCCAATCATAACGACGCTTGCACCTGCAAGTGATACAGGGACTAAGCTGAGGCCAAACATTATGTAGCCCATGTGGGCGATGCTTGAGTAAGCAATTAAGCGTTTAATATCGGTGGATACTAGAGCTATGAATGAGCCAAAGAAGGCAGTTATGACACCGATTATTGAGAGTGCCTGCAGGAAGGTTGTTCCAAAAGCAATTCCAACTGAGGGGAAAACCATGTCAAAGGATAATCTGAGAATTGCGTATGCTCCTGCACTGATGATAACTCCGCTTAATAATGCAGACATTGGGGCAGGTGCTTCTCCGTGTGCATCTGGAAGCCACATGTGAACTGGGAAAACAGCCATTTTCACTGCGAACCCAGCTGTTAAAGCTATCAGAACATAGCGGACAGCATCTGTTGCAAAGGAAGTACTCATGAGGCTTTCTTGAGCTATGAACATGTCTGTTGTTCCTGTGAGCCAGTAAACTGCTCCAATGCCCAACAGCACAAAAACTGCGCCTGCATGGGTGAAGATGAATAGTTTGAAGGCTGACTTGTAGCTGTTACGATAACCCCATTCGCCCACTATGAAGTATGCGGGTACCAGCATGAGTTCCCAGCAGAAGTAGAATAGTATTAGGTTGCTGGTTAGGAATACGCCGATTAAGCCTACTGATAGCATGCATAGTAGTGCGTAGTAAGCGGGCAGGTGTTTTTTGCCGTGCATGTAGTTAACTGAGTATAGTGATGCCACCATCATTAAGGCTAAGCTGATTAGCGCAATGGATGCACTGATGCCGTCTAAGTATAGCGTGAATTCTGTGTTTATTATGGAGGGTATCCATGTGTAGGTTTCCGTGTAGCTTCCAGTTTCCAGTATAGTTGGAACCGTGTAGGCTACAAGTGCGATGTTTATCAATGCGATTAACGCGACAAAGATTGCCGCTGCTTTGATTGATTTCTTTCCTGTAAGGTAAACAAATGGGATGCTAATTGTTGGTATAGCGAATACTGCTAGTAATAATGGTAGCGACATTGTTTTACACTCCTAAACCTGTTTTCAATATTATTAGTACAATAATCAGTATGAAACCAAGCACCGCCGCAGCCACGTAATTGCGGAAGGAAGATGATGGTCCCTTCTTTAGCATCTGTGCTTTTTCAGGGTCGGCTGTTTGGTTAACGGATTCACCAAGTTTGTCAGGGTAGTTACTGAAGAGTGAATCTTCAACATGTTTAAGCCCGCTTGATAGTTTTTCGACGCCTTTTGCGAGTCCATTGTAGAAGTCATCAAAGAAGAAGGCGTGACGTAGAGTGAAGGATATTGGGTTTTTGCCTGCTGCGATGTTGCGGAGTCCGTTGAAGCCTTTGTAGTATGTGTAGTACCCAAGGATGAATACAGGCACCAGAAGCAACAGGAATATGGGCGTTTCTAGGGTTTCTATTGATTCTATCATGAAAGTGCCCAAGCTGGTTAAGACGCCGTAGTTTAGCAAGTGTTCAGTGTAAATTGACTTAGACATGAATTCAGTGAGGAACGGCAGCAGTAAACCCCAAATCACAGCTAACCCAGCGATGATTGCTGCTGGAGCCATCATAACTTTGGGTAATTCGTGAACATGCTGTTTCTGTATGTGCTCTGAGGGTTTACCCATAAAGACTAAGCTGAACATGCGCACACAGTAAGCAAACGTTAGCATTGCCGTAGCGTACAGTATGATTATTTGGATTAGACTACCTGCCTCGGTTACGCTGGTTAGGATTAAGCCTTTGCTAAAGAAGGCGGCAAATGGCGGTAAACCGCTGGTTGTTAAAATCATAATACCCATTAAGATGAAGCTTACAGGCATAAGTTTTCGCAGTCCACCCATAAGACGCATATCCCTTGTACCAATTGCGTGGATGATACCTCCTGCAATGAGGAATCCTAAGCCTTCGAAGAAAGCATGGCTGACCATGTGGAAGAGGCTTGCAAACCAACCTATGGATGCTGCACCTTCAACTGCTGCACCTAAGCCTGCCATCATGAAGCCGATTTGGCTGATGGTGGAGTATGCAAGGACTCCTTTGATGTCAGTGGTGTTAATCGCTAGGCATGCACCGATAAGTGCGGTTAAGACGCCTATCCAAGCGACAGCTGGGAACCATAACGGGTGTAATGCTTCAATTAATGCGGGTACTGCTGATACGATTAGTATGAATCTTGCAAGAAGGTAAATACCTGCTTTGACCATTGTGGCAGCGTGAAGTAAGGCACTGACTGAGGTTGGTGCTTCCATTGCACTGTATAGCCAAGTAAACAGGGGTAGCTGGGCTGATTTTGAGATTGCCGCGCCAAGGAACAGGAAAGCAATTACAACCAAGCTTTCAGTTGGGACTAATCCGATGTTTTCGATTGTGCCTCGGAAACTGAAAGTGTTAGTACTTAAGAACAACAAGGCAACTGCGGCTAAAAGACAAACGTCACCGACGCGGGTCATGAGGAAAACTTTTACACCTGCGCGGATTGATTCGGGCTTTTTGTACCAGAACGAAATCAGCGCGTAGCTGCATAAACCAACCATTTCCCAGAAGATGAACATCTGGAGCATGTTGTCTGATATGACTAGCCCAATCATTGAGCCGATGAAGAGCAAGATTAGGAAGTAGTATCGTGTTAGTCCTTCTTCACCCTTCATGTAACCTTGCGAGTATACGGCTATGATTAAGCCAAAGAACCCTACTAGACAGGTGAATAGAACGCTTAAGGGGTCAAGGTAGACTCCTGCGTCGATGCCGGGAATCCATGAGATGTAGGTTCCGCCGGCTGCTCCGTCGCTTGATAGTACGGCGGGCACCATTGAGAATGCCAAAACCGCAATTACCGCGGCTACTGCTACTACGTAGTAGTTTCGGGCTTTTTCACTGAATTTGCCGATTAATGGAACAAAAAGGCTGGCGATTAAGGGGCCAAGCCAAACTAGCCATGATGCAATGTTTGTGAAGTCCATTAGGATTCAACCTCTGTTTCGTCTTTTCCTTGCATTTTTTCTATTATTTTGTCCATGTCGCTTGTGCCGTAACGTTTGGATACGATGACGAGCAAAGCTAAGATTATGCCGCTAACTGCGGTGTCTGTTGCGAAGGCTAATACCAAAAATGCCTGTCCTAAGCCTACACCAGCTGATGAGACAAGCATGACAAAGTTGAGTGTTGCCGCTGTGGCGATTAACTCAACGCTGATGAAAACTTTGAGTAGTTGACGGTTGGTGAGCAAGCCGTAGATTCCAACAGCTAGCATTACCAGTGATAAAATCACAAAGTCCATTCTTACTTGCGCCTCCATTCATACAAAACGATTGCTATACCAAGCGCTACCGTTAAGATAACCAGCGCCTGCAAAACCACGTCTATACCACGTAAATCCCATAACGCTTGACCAAAGTCAAGGTTTGATTCAGCTGATGAAACGCCTGAAACTGAAAGGAACAATGCAGGCAAAGATAACATTACTCCACCAACAAATAGGGCGGCTATGCGTAGGGGCGGAGTTTTCTTTTTGGGTTTATCACCAAGCATTTCTCCTGATAAGAACAAGATTGCAAGAGTTCCAACGCCCACAGCAAACTGGAAAATTCCAGCAAACAGTGCGCCAGAAAGGGCGTAAATTAGTGCTATAAACAAAAAGGTTCCTGCTAGTGCCGTTACGGAGTAGATTACTTCGTCAAGGAACAGAGCTAAAACCGCAGATACTAGTAAGCCAACTGCGAATAATTCAATTAGGATGGTTGCATCGATTATCATTGTTTTTTGTCCTCCTCATAGCTTGGTTTCATAATTAACGCTGCCTTGTTTGTGGTGGCAAGCTCATAGAGCACTGAACTCTTGATTGCGTCTCTTGGGCAACTTTCCACACATTGATGACAGAAAATACATTGGTTAAGGTTGATTTGAGGGCGTTTTTTACCGGGTTCAACCTCGACGATTTCTATTGCCTGAGCGGGGCAATCACGTTCACACACGTGACAACTAGAACCCACAATTGATTTAACATCTAATCGGAAGTCTTTGCCACTGCCTAAATCGATGCAGTTGCAGTCTTTGATTTCATAGATGATTTGACCGCGCATGTCATCAGGAAGCTTTGGTTTCTCAAATGGATACTTTGTAGTTGCTGGCTTAGTGAATACGTGTGATACTGTACGTTTCCACATTGGAGAAAATATGGAACGTTTCTTGGTTTTTTTGTCGCTTTTGTCACTCATTTTGCTACACCACCGCTAATAAGGGGTAAACCCAAACTGCTAAAGCCACAGTCAATATCAAAGAGATAATTGCAAGTGGCAGGATAATTTTCCAGTTAGCTGAAACCACTTGATCAATGCGGAAGCGTGCAAACAATACCGTGATATACTCGGTAATGACGACCACTATAAGCAGTTTTAGCACAAACCAGAGGCTGTACCAGAATGCAGGCAATCCAAAGAACACTGGACCATTGGAACCGCCAAGGAATAACACAACCACCAAGGCTGAGCCAAACACGACTTGTACATCGCGTGTCAAGTGAAGGAATGCAAGTTTTGCACCTGTAAACTCTGTTTCTAATCCGCCGACCAGTTCGCTTTCTGCGTCTGGAACATCGAAGGGGTCTTTTTCAAGTTCCGCCTGCAAAGTGATTATGAATAATATGAAGGCTAAGGGAGCAAGAATTATGAATGGAATAACCGCTTGGCTATTAACAATCTCAAAGACACTTAGACTTCCTGCCAAAAAGGCTGGAGATAACGCAAGTATGAACAGTGGGATATCATAGCCCATGAATTGAGTGAGCACTCTTGCTGAGCTAATTGTACCATAGGGATTTGCAGAGGCCCAGCCTGAAAGGAACATCAAAAAGTTTGCTATAGTTGCAAACGCTAAGATAACAACTAAATCACCTGTAAAGCCGGCGCCTAGAACGCTTGAGCCATCAATTGGCAAAAAGCACATCGCAAACATCATAACAGCAAATGCCGCTAAGGGTGAGAATTTGAACAGGAATTTTTTGGCGTCACGTGGTTCAATGTCTTCTTTAGTTAGCAGTTTGATAAAGTCTGCCAATGGCTGGAAAAGCCCTGCTGGACCTGCAACTAGGGGACCGACACGGTTTTGCATGCGTGCTTCAAGTTTTCTTTCTATCCAGTCACAGAAGAGGGTTAAGAATAGTATAAATGTGAAGCCTGGGAATACCAGTATTCTAAAGATTAATTCTATGTCAATCATTGTCATATCACCTGTCTGTGCATGAGAAACATGGATCTAAGCTAACAAAGTTCGGTGGCACGTCAGCTATGTTCTCACCGATTGCTGATTTAAGGAATGCTGGAATGTTAGCAAATGTTGGAGTGCGGATTTTTACGCGGTCGGGAATAGCAGTACCATTGCCTCTAACGTAATAGAATAATTCGCCTCTTGGGGCTTCAATACGGTTTACAGCTTCACCCACAGGCACATTTCTTGGTGCGTCAAGTCTGAAGGGTCCTTTAGGCATGTTATCAAGGCAGTACTCTATGATGTTTATGCTTTCTTCAACTTCGTCAAGACGCACGTTCATTCTTGCCCATGTATCGCAGGTATCATAGACGATTTCTTTGAATGGAATTTCACCGTACACTTCGTATGGCTCGTCTTTGCGGACGTCAATATCATAGTTTGAACCACGCGCTACTGGACCAACGGTAGCCAGATTTATAGCATCTTCACGGCTAAGTATGCCCACTTTAGCCATTCTTGCTCGTAGTGTTGGCTCATCACCGTAAAGTTTACGGTAAAAGGGCATTTTACCGCGGAAATCTTCCAAGACAGTTCTGATTTTGGGAACATCACTGTCTCTTATGTCACGTCGTACACCGCCAACAACCATCAGTGAGGAGTAAACACGGTTTCCACTGGTTAATTCAATCAAATCCATGATTGGTTCGCGGTCTCTCCAGAAGTACTGGAATAAGGTTTCGTAGCCGATTTCGAGGCAGGCGTGACCTAAAGTTAGAAGGTGACTGTGAAGTCTGTTAAGTTCCAACGCGATAACTCGCAGGTATTGGGCTCTTTTTGGAACTTCAAATTGTAGAATTTTTTCTACTGTTTCAACAAAGGCGCAAGCGTGGCATGCATTGCAGATTCCGCAGACGCGTTCTACAAGGTAAACGTCCTGCAGGTAAGTGCGTGATTCTGCTGCTTTTTCGATGCCTCTGTGCACATAGCCGATGCGGGGTTCAACTTTTGTTACTTTTTCGCCTTCCACCAAAATGTCGAATTTTTCTGGTTCTAGCAGTGCGGGGTGTTGTGGTCCGATGATGATTTTTACGATTTTGCTGTCTGTTGGTGGTTTTTCTGGTGGAGAAGGTCTGAGTTTAACGTCGCTTACGTTGAAATCTTTACGTAGTGGATACATACCTTCAGGCCACTGGTCGGATAGGATAAAGTGTCCTGTAAGTTCATTTCCCTTGAAAACTACACCGAATAGGTCTGAGACTTCCAGTTCATGGAAAGCTGCACCAGGGTGAAGGTCAACTAAAGATTGAATTTGTGGGGTAGCTTTTGGAACATGCGATTTTATTGTTAAGAAATCGTTTGTGGCATGCACGTGGTAGTATATACCAAGTTTTTCGCCAAGGTCCATGCCTGTTATGGAGGTTATGCCGACTTTTTCATCTACGTCCATCATTGCTTGGAAAACATCACGGTGCAAGCCGTTGTCTGCCACCACTGCGGCGGTTCCAAGTTGTCCCGGATAAATCTGGACTTTTCCATCAAGTTTAGATTCGATTGCTTTTACTGTGTCTATTTTATTTGGCATTTACTTTTTTGCCTCCTCTTTTGATTTTTTCTGTTTGGGCGGATTTAGTGCGTTAAGCAACTTCACTACTCCATCTAAGATTGCTTCTGGACGCGGTGGGCATCCAGGAATGTAGGCTGTAACTGGAATAACCTTGTCTACTCCGCCGGCAACATTGTAGCAACCCGAAAAAACGCCACCGCTACATGCACATGCACCAATGGCTACTACGAATTTAGGCTGTGGCATCTGATCGTAAACTCGTTTAAGCCGTTCTGCACATTGCTGGGTTACTCCTCCGGTTACTAGGAGCACGTCGGCGTGGCGTGGTGAGGGTTCAAGTTTTACTCCGAAGCGTTCAACATCATATTTAGGCGTTAGCAGGGCAACGATTTCTATGTCGCAACCGTTGCAGGCACCGCTGTTGAAGTGAAGTACCCATGGTGATTTTACGCGTGCCCAAGTTAATGTTCCTGGCATTAGTCTTTTCCTCCTTCCACTAAAACTACTCCTGCGGCAAGCAGTATACCAAGGTATAAGATGAGAAGAATCGGATTAACTGCAGCAATTGCAAATGAGGCGAATGCGAGGACTAATACGGCTGAGTCAAAAATTACAAAGTAAATCAGGTACTTGTAGAGTGATACGTTGATTTTTAGTCCCAAGAAATTAGCGTCTTCGCCGCAAGCATAGGATGCTTGAGCGTTTTCGCTGATGGTTGTTTTTGGTGCTGCTCTTCTTCCTAAGGAATAAATTGCCACGGTGGACATGAAAATTAAGATGAAAGCTACTAACATTTCCTCAAGCATGTAGAGACCCTCTCCCCTGAACTTTAACCATTAAGGCGCCCTCAAAGCCTTGTCTGGAATGATTCATAATGACGGATTGCTTTCTCTTGAAAATATTTAAGAGTATTGCCACAGAGTCCGCCCAAACGTATGCTTTGAAAGTATTATCGAGGATGCTAACTGGCATCACCCAGCCTCTAAAAGCAGGGTTAATTATAGTTTTTTCTAACTTGCCATTTTCCCCCATAATACCCCAAACTCAAGCACACAGAATAATGCAACACACATTTAAGGATTAACCAAAAAATATTGAAAAATTGCCTTAAAATTAAACGAAAAAACTGCCTTAACTTGAAAAAATCCGCATTCTTACCCATGTAAGCTTGCTTTTTGTCCAAGAGGTCTGCGGGCAACATTTAAATTTCCAGTTTGCTGCTAGACTGGTAGTGATTAAATTGGCTTATTGCACTAAATGTGGAGAAAAACTGCCCGATGACGCATATTTCTGCGCTAAATGTGGCGTTAAAACCCAAAAAGGCGTAGAAGCAAATGTTCCAACACCAGCAGATGAACTGCGGGAGGCATTCACACGGGTGGGTGTTGAAATGGAAAAAGCTTTTCTTGTTGTCGCCAAAGAAGCACATAACGCTTTCCAGAAAGCAAAAGAAAACGTGCAAAAATCACAACAGCCAATTCAATGTGTAAGCTGCCAAGCCAGCATACCTCCAAACTCAGTTTACTGTTCTAAATGTGGCGCTAAACAAGGAGAATAAATCTAAAAAACAAACAGGACCCAAATTTCTTTTGGCTACTAACCGGAACTGGGTTTAAAGATGCTTTTGGCAGGCTTTTTTGTTACAATTTTGCCACTTGCCGGTTTCAGCAATCAGTACAAAACCTCAAATAATGCCCAGATTCAAAAAAACAGGATAACAATCATTCCATCATAATTTAGACACCCCATAAGTTGTTTTGATTGAGCCCCAAATTAAAAATAAATGGCAGAAAAAAATAACACCAAATATTAGGTAATAAACGAGACCATTTTGCCCAAATACCCACACTGGCAAGAAATTAATTAAAATAAAAAGTGGGTAAATAGCGTAGAGTCCAAATAACAGAGGAACAATAAGCAAAAGACTATTGTATCTACCATATTTTTGGATCACTAAACTTGAAAACATTAAAGAAAGACCCAAAAGAACCATAAAAAAGCCAACCCAAGGTATGCTGAAAAATTTATTTTCGAAAGCAGCACTCATAAGGATTATCGGGAAAAGTAAACCGATAGTTGTTATGACAACAGATGATAATTGCAGGTAAGTCCTTTTCTTTTTAAAAAAAGAAAACAAGCCGATAAATCCGCCAATTGTGCAAATTAAAAATTTTAGAGAAGCTTCGTAAAAACTAAATTGAAACTCTGGATAAACAATTTCTGTATGAATCTGTGTAAAGGAAGTAACATTAATTACGGTGTAAGCCAGAGGAGGTATAAATGCAGTTAAACAACCAAAAAGTATAACAAAAATTGAACCGCTTAAAAAAAGTGTATCGAATTTATTTTTTATTTGTTGCATGGATTTGGTAAGTGAGTTGAAAATTTAAAATCTTTCACAATAGAATATATATCAACTATTTCCACGATTCAAGTGATGTTAAATACAGGGTAATTATGTAAAGAATGGAGGTATAAGTTATGCGTATTGGTGTATGTGGAATAGCTTGCGAGAAATGCCCAAAAATGCAGAAAGGAACTTGCCCAAATGGCACGGCAGGCTGTGTTCCCAGAGAGAACAAAATGTGCAAAATCTGCAATTGCGCATTCACAAAGGGTAGACGGTTCTGTTTTGAGTGTGAAGAGTTTCCATGCGAGCTCACTAATCATGGACCCATAAGTTATGGTTACTGCCAATACCTTGCAGGCAAATTCTAAAAAGCATAAAAATAATTATTTTTACAGTTGACCAAGCATGAGTGCACCACAGGTTCTGATTACAGCAGAAAAACTAACCAAAAAATATGATGACTTCTTAGCAGTTGACCACATAGATTTTGAAATCTACAAAGGCGAATGCATAGGCTTTTTGGGACCAAATGGTGCAGGAAAAACCACGATAGTGCGAATGATGTACTGCTTTCTCTCGCCCACATCTGGCAAATTAACCATGGCGGGACTGGATGTTAACACGCAAAGCAGGGAAATAAAATGCATCATTGGTGTAGCTCCGCAAGAGGATAACTTGGACCCTGATTTTTCAGTAATACAAAACCTGATTGTTTACGCCCGATACTTTGACATACCAAAAGAAGAAGCAAAAAAACGGGCAGAAGAACAACTAAAATTTTTTCAACTACAAGAAAAAATGCAGGTGCCCATAATGGCGCTTTCTACAGGTATGAAACGTCGCCTAATAATTGCACGAGCGCTTATCAATCACCCGCAGATTCTGCTTTTAGATGAACCCACAACGGGGCTTGACCCGCAGGCGCGGCATCTGGTTTGGGATAAAATCCGCCACTTAAAAAAACAGGGCGTCACAATAATTTTAACTACCCATTACATGGATGAAGCCCAAGTACTATGCGACCGCATCTTAGTAGTCGATAAAGGCAGAATCATTGAAGAAGGCACCCCAGCGGGTTTAATCAAAAAGTTTGTCGGGCAAGAAGTTCTCGAAGTGGATTATGACGAGAAAAACGAGAAAGAACTCAAAAAAACCTTCCCAAACATGCACCTTGAACGACTCGGAGACCGCATACAAATCTTCACAGACCAGCCCCGGGGAGTCTTTGAAAACTTTCTCAAAAAGCACCCGATGCAAAACGTAACGATCCGCAACGCAAACTTGGAAGATGTTTTTCTTAAATTAACTGGCAGAGGCTTGAGGGGAGAATGAGCAAACCAGCAGCATTCACGATTCCTAAACTGACGTATCGTGTGTGGAAGGTTTGGCGCAGAAACATAGATGTTTTTCTCAAAACCATAAAAGTCAACTTTTTGCCCAGCCTTTTTGAACCCATAATTTACCTTATAGCATTCGGGTTTGGTCTTGGTGGCTTCATCCCCCAAATCAATGGGCAACCCTACATCAACTTTCTTGCACCTGCCCTTGTCGCAATCGCTATCATGAATGGCAGCTTTTTTGAGTGTACTTTTGCCTCGTTTGTGCGCATGTATTTTCAGAAAACCTTTGATGCTATTGTGGCAACGCCTGTTAGTCTTGAGGAAGTTGTGGCAGGTGAGCTGCTTTGGGGTGCAACAAGAGCCACAATTAATGCAACAATTGTACTGGCGGTTATTGCAGCGTTTGGGTTAGTGACCAGCCCACTGTTTTTGCTGGTTCCCGTGGTCGCGTTTGTTGGTGGGTTAATGTTCTCAGCTATCGCCATGTGCTTTACAGCAATTGCGCCAAATATTGACTTCTTCAATTATCCCTCGTTCTTGTTTCTTACACCCATGACCTTTATCAGCGGCACATTCTTCCCCCTCACAGCCCTACCAATTGCAGCACAAGCAGGAGCCATCGCAATTTTACCCTTGAACCAACTGGTTAACATTTCCCGAGGCTTAATCAATGGTGGAGTTGAACCGATTTTGGGTTTAAACCCGCAACTTATAGTGCTAATTAGTGTGTGTTGGGTTGCGGTGGCAACCGTGTTCTTTTTCATCTTAAGCATTAACTTGATGAAGCGGCGACTGCGAAACTAACCAAGTTTTATGAAGGTTTTTAACTGCAAACGCTAATGTAGCCAGTGAAGAGGACTCAAGTATGCGGTTAGTTGTGCGAATAGGCGGCTCCGTCGTAGCTTCACCAGTAAACACAGAGCTCATGGCAAAATACGCCGAATTAATCAAAAAAGTCCACGCAGAAGGGCACGAAATCGTCGTGATATTGGGCGGCGGCGCGTTGGCACGTGAATTTATCGGCATAGCTAAAAACTTGGGCTTAGAAATGAACGCTCAGGATGAAGTTGCGATTTCCTGCTCAAGGCTGTATGCTCAGCTTTTCCTAAAAAAACTGGGCGATGCGGGATGCAGCAAGGTTGCGGTGTCGCTGGATGAGGCGGCGGCGTGTTTGGCTGAGGGCAAAGTTGTGGTTATGGGAGGCTTAAAACCGGGACACACGACGGACGCGGTTGCGGCTTTGGTTGCTGAGCGTATAGGTGCGGAGCTTGTGGTTAAGGGCACTGACCAAGAGGGCGTTTACGATAAAGACCCCCGAAAGCATCCTGACGCGGTAAAACTTGATAAAATCCCAATTGACGAGTTAGGCAAAGTGTTTGAGGAAAACACGCACACAGCAGGCATTCACCAAATCATCGACACCAAAGCCATTGAAGTTTTAAAACGTAGCAATCTCAAACTGGTCGTAGTTAACGGTTTTGACCCAGAGAATATTCAGCGGGCAATAAAGGGCGAGGCAGTCGGCACAGTCATAAACTAAATTTTTGCTTATTTTATTACGCCAAAGATGTATGCCAGCAACCCAAACAAGAACAGGAACAGCACGATTTTTTTGATTTTCCGCGCTTTCTCCCGCGAGTGGTCAAGAAGCAGAATTACTGAACATGCAATCAGACCGATGTCTGTAACCAGCACAAATGGGATGAACCAGACGCCCACAATCCCCAAAACCCACGTCACCGGCGTCAAAGCCACTGCTGAGAGGTAAAACACAACTGCAACCACTGCTGCCGCGCGTTCCCCAAACCGCACCGCCAAGGTTTTCACGCCTTCTGCACGGTCACCTTTAGTGTCTACGATGCCTTTGGTTATTTCTCTGCCTGTGTTGGAGAGGAATGCCATGGACGCAAACAGCCAAACATTAAGCGGGACATAGTTGAGGCTGACAAAACTGCCGTAAATGAAAGGAATCGCAACACATGCGCTGACCAGAAAGTTGCCGGGTAACCCGCTTTTTTTGCCCACTGTCAGGTAGGATGCTGTGAGTACCAGTGAGATGGCGGCTACTATCATGCATGCGATGCTGACTTTGAAGGCAAAAACAAACCCTACAACAATCAGAACCACCATAAACGCCAATGCCTCGTTAGGCTTTATCAAGCCGCTGGGAATTGGGCGTTGGGGCTCGTTGATTAGGTCGATTTTTCGGTCATAGTAATCGTTAATGACCATGGCGGCAGCGCAAAACGTGAATCCAGTTATGAACCCGAAAATTACACTAAGCCAGTTTAAGCAGGTGAATTGTCCTGTGGCAAGAACCGCGCCCACCAGCACGGCGAACCCCATCATTATGCAGTTGATTGGACGCATAAGTTGAATGAAGCCGCCGAGTTTGCTCATGATTGTTCCTGCCGTTGCTGTCCATATTGGGTGAGGTTGCCTATAAAAATTGCAGCCACATCCGGCCTTTGATGATGATTTTTTAACATTTAATTGGTTAAAAACACGATTAGTGACTCTCCCCTCTATAGGTTCTGCAATGAATTTCTAATAGGAACCAAATAGAGCCTTGACCTCTTCCTATCATTTCTGCATACCTTGACTAATAGGCTCCAAATAGAAAGTCACCAACAAAAGAAAAAAAGGAAAAATTTTGGTTATGGCGACGTTTTCTTTGCGTACAAGCCTTCTTTTTCTTTAATTATTTTTCCATCCTTGAGCAAGAGCATGCGTTGCGTGTGCGCTGCTACGGGGCTATCATGCGTGACGGTGATGATGGTGGTTCCTTGGCTTCTGTTGAGGCTTGCCAGTAGCTTGACGATTTCCTGCTTGTTTTTTGAATCCAAGTTTCCTGTGGGTTCATCTGCAAGGATAAATGCGGGGTTGTTGGCTAAGGCTCGGGCGATGGCGACTCTTTGCTGCTCTCCCGCGCTGAGGCGGTTGGGTCGATGGTTTTCTCTTCCTGAAAGCCCCACCATCGATAGCAACTTGTTTGCGCGTGCGCGGCGTTCTTCTTTGGATTTTATTTTGCCCTCCATAGGTAACTCCACGTTTTCTCTGGCGTTTAGGTAGGGGAGCAAGTTGAAGGTTTGGAACACAAACCCCATTTTGTCGCGGCGAATTTTGTAGAGTTTGTTCTCAGCCATTTTGCCGACGTCGATGCCGTCTAGGAGTACGGTGCCGCTGGTTGGCTTGTCGATGCACCCAATCACATTTAGCAAGGTGGTTTTTCCTGAACCCGAGGGTCCCATGATGGAAACAAAATCGCCTTCTGCCACGGTTAGGTTGAGGTCTGCTAGGGCATCAACTTTGCGTTTGCCCAGCATGTAGGTTTTGGTTAGGTTTTCTATTTGCAGCACTGTTTTACTCATATCTCATCGCCTCCGCAGGTCTAATTCTAGCAGCACGCCACGCAGGATACAAACTGCCCAAAGTTCCCAGTAGCAACGCTGCGCCAAACGCTAACAACACAAGGCTAACTTCCACAGTAACTGAAGTTGTGGAAACTGCGGCATTTGCCATAAAAGACCTGCCCGCGTTGGCGGCTATTGTGTTAATGCTTGGGAGCAGCAGTGAGGATAGGACGGGTGCGGCAAAAACGCCTATTACAACACCGACAACGCCTGCGATGGCGCTGAGCATTATGCCTTCAAGCATGAACTGTCCCATGACTGTATAGTTGCTAAAGCCGATTGCTTTGAGTGTGCCGATTTCTTTGGTTCGCTCCTTTACGGTGTAGAGCATTACAAACAGCACAATTAGGCTGGTTGCTGCGACAACTACAAGGATTTCTTCAAACGCAACTGTTTGGGTCTGGCTAATTGATGCTTCAGCGCTTTCTAAGGCGGTGGTGTACATTTCCTGCATAGCTGTTAACTGGGACATACGCTGCTGCGCGGTAGTGACGGTTAATTCTGAATGTAGAGAGCTTATCTCGTTGGCAATGTTGGTTACCATGGAGCTGTCTTGTGCAAAAACTGAAATGCTTGTTATGTAGCCAGTGTTATTGGTTATTGTCTGTGCATCTTCTAGGCTCATGTATAGCAGTTGGAGGTCTTCATTACTTGTTGTACCATGAATCCCAACTACAGTGAAGTTATAGTCCAAAATCGAGATTTCATCACCTACACCAGCGTTAAAGTAAACGGAGTTGTTTTCGCTAAGCACCACCACACCAGTTTCACCAGCCAAAAGGCTTCGTCCAGCAGTGATATTGCTTGATAACTCAGTATAATGGTCTATAGCCTCAGAGGTTAAAGATACACCCTCAATCACGTAATCAGGCACAATTTGAGTAAAATTTCGACCCATTAACTCAGTGGTAACATTTTCACCCTCAGTAGCCTGCAAAATGTAAGCAACAGCATCAACACCACTAATGTCCTCAAGATCCGTGTATAAAGTCTGATTCATTGGACTAACCTGCCCGCCGCTAAAAGAGCCCCCGCCAAACTGACCAGGAGCAGTTCCTCCACCAAACTGGTTAGGGTCAAAAACGCTGGTTGAAGGCGTCGCGCCGCCACCACCTGGACCAAAAGGTTCACCTGGGTCAGTAATAGTAACGTTTGGGGCGCTAAAACCAAAACCAGAAAAACCTGAAGAAAGACTGCAATCAATCTGAGTTAAGGTTTGATTGATTGTTTGGTCAGATACGTTGATGGTGCCGCTTAGGTTTTCCGCGAGGCTACTTGCAGCCTCCTGATTGGCTAACACACCCGCAGGAATTGACACTAAAATGGCCATCGAAAAGCCTAACGCGATGATTACTAGTAATGCTCGAATTTTTCTTCGTGAAATATTTCTTATTGCCCTACTTGTTATTCCCATTATTTTTTTCACCTTCATTTTAAGCAGCTAATCGTCCATCAGCCACTCACACGAAGGTCAATATATAATTATTAAAGCAATTTTCTAAATTATACCCAAATCTCCCCCAAATTTGGAGAACAAAAAACAGAAACAAAAATAAAAAATTAAAAAAAATAAAATTTGGCAATCTCTGAGAGGCTGAAAGGGGCACTTTAGGAGTGAAATCAAACCTCTCTTTGACTGCTTAACAAAACCTTCACGCCAGCTAATTAATGGTTTTACCCAAATCTTGCCCCAATCATAAAAATCTTCCAAAAAAAATTAGATTAAGGCTGACTTACCTGTGCTGGTGGGGCAGGTAGAGTGGTTATGTTTGTCACCGTTCCCTCAGCGATGTTAACTGTCACCAGAACTCTGCCCTCCGTGCCCTGAAGCACTACATCTGCTGCTGTCGCCTTCAAAGTCACGTTTCCATCTGCGTCAACTACCGTGGTTATAATTGGGTGCACAGCGGTAATGTTGTATCCTTGGTCTAACAATGCAATAACTTCTGAGTCGCTACTGGCTATGTCGGTTGCTTTTGCAGTGTATTCATCGCTTACCTCCATCTGTCCAGGTCCTCCCTGCCCATGGCAGCCAGGTCCCATGCGCATACCCATTGTGCTGTTATCCATCATTGCTGGAGCAAAATCAGGCATACCAGAGGGTGTAGTTGTTGTGTCGTCTGTTTGTGTTGTGGAATCAAGAGCGAAAACCATGGAAGTTGCAACGGTTGCAATCGCCATTAAGGAAAGAATCAAAAGAGCCTTGCTTTTCATGTTCAAACTTTTTCACCTCCATCTTAACCAAAACCTCAAAAGCCAATTTCTTATTAAGGGATTTTTCAACATTACACCCAAATTGATGCCAAATTCCACCTTAAAGCAGTCTAAGCCTATGTTTTGGGATAACACTTTATTACTAAAACCAGACTAATGGTGACAAAGAAATCTCTTCATGCACGGAGCCACTCAGAAATGCCAACAAACGCGCACTCGCTAAAATACGTACTCGGATGGTTGATAGCGGGCACACGCGGAGGACCCACTCGTGCAAAAATAATAGAAATCCTAAAAGAAACCCCGCAAAACGCAAACCAGCTTGCAACAACTCTGGAAATGGATTACAAAACCATGAGGCACCACCTGCAGGTTCTGGAAAAAAACAAGATAATCACGTCAGTTGGTGACAGGTACGGTGCAACATATTTTCTATCACAAACAATGGAGACCAATTATGACTTGTTTGAGGAGATTAGTAAGAAAATAGGGAAAAAGTAAAAAAAGGAGCATAAACAAGAGGGAAAACTAATGGACAATCGAGTAAAAATCGGGCTAATTGTTTCAGTAATCGCGTTTGCAGCTGTTTTATCAGCGGTTTGGGCATTAACAACCCTGCAACCACCTCAGTTTCCAGGTCCAGGAGACCACCGCTCAGAACTTGTCGCAGGCGACTTGGAAGTTTTCTATCTAACCTATGCAGTAATCTCAACAATCAACATAGTCCTACTGGTCATACTAGTCCTAAACTTTGTAAGCATCTACAGAAAAACACGCTCCCCATTCACCGTAGGATTAGTAATCTTTGCAGGAGCATTCCTAATAAAAGACATCACAGCCAACCCACTAGTAATAGGCATGTTCAGGTTTCAACCATCAGGACTAGGTCCCTTCGTGTTTTTGCCAGGCATCTTTGAACTCATGGCGCTCTCAGCACTGCTCTACCTAAGCATAAAATACTAAAACAAACTAAAGCATCATTTCCCATTTAGGAAATAGCTTTAATACCCACCAAAATAAGCAATTGCCAAACAAAGGAGAAGGGACCGGACATAAGCGACATCCAAAAAATCTTTGAAAGCGACCACATCAGCGACTTTTTAATTGTTGGCGGTGGACCAGCAGGCGCAACAGCAGCATACTACCTTGCTAAAGCTGGAAAAAGCGTGATTTTAATTGACCGCCAAACCTTTCCCAGAGACAAAGTCTGCGGAGATTTCGTCAGCCAAATCGCCATTGCTGAACTGGAAAAAATGGGCATAACCCAGCTGCCAGAGTTTCAAGATACAAACGTGATAAACTCTGCCTCTGTTTTTGTTGACGGAAAAGAACTTGCCTCAGCTACAATGCCTCTTCTAGCAGAGCTTTCGCAGCCTGGAAGAGTAATTCCAAGAAAAACATTAGACAACTGGATATTGGATGCAGCAAAAAAAGCAGGCGTAACCGTCTTAGAAAATGTTTTAGTAACGGATTTTGTGGTTGAAAACAATCAAGTGCGCGTTATAGCACAAGATAAAGAAGGAGTAAACCACATATTCCACTCTCGACTCCTAATCGGAGCAGACGGCAGCAACTCATTAATTTCACGCATAATGCACGGAAATTTGCCCCCTCAAACAAACCGCATCATTGGCTTGCGAGGCTACTTTGAAGACGTAAAAGGCCCCTTTGACCGTGCAGACATGCATTTTTCAAGCAAAAACTTCCCCGGTTACTGCTGGCTTTTCCCCACAGGACAAAACCAAGCAAATGTTGGGATAGGCGTGGTGCTTGAAACAATGCCAAAAGAAGACAATCCAAAAGAACTCTTAGATCAGCTTATTCATCAAGATGAAGGCGTAAAGCAGCGTCTTGCCGATGCCAAACTCAAAGGACCAATCCAAAGCTGGCCTATTAACGTTTATAACCCACACAGAGAAATCACGAGTGAAAGGGTAATGCTTGTTGGAGAAGCCGCAGGACTGGTAAACCCCCTAAATGGAGAAGGAATCCAGTATGCTCTACTAAGCGGAAAATGGGCAGCTCAAACAGCCCTAAAATGCAAAGAAACAGAAGATTACAACCGAACTGCCCTGTTTGAGTACGCAAAAAAAGTCCGTGACGAACTGGATTTTGGCTTTAAACTCTCATCACTTCTGATTCAGCTTACGCGAAACCGCAATCTTAACCCGCTTTGGCTGGCAACCTTTGAGGTTATGCTCTCACGTGCCAAAACGGATCCAGAATATGCAAAGCTCACAGGCGGCATACTCTCAGGCATAACTCCCGCAACTGACGGGTTAAATGCCAAATTCGTAATCAGCACAATAGAATCCGCAGTAGCATCTACAAAACAAAAAATAATCAAAGACCCCGCCAGTCTGCCAAAAGACGCGGTAAAATTCACTCAGACAACGCTAAAAGTAGCTCAAGACACCGCCCACGACCCTGTTGGCTTTATTGAGTGGGGCATATCAACAGCGCTTCAAGCTGCTGAATTTGCCGCAACAATCCCCATGCGAGCTCTAAGAGCGTATGCTAAAGAAAAAACAAGTCAGTAACCCATTTTTTGTGTGCTTGTGCAGCCCCCCTTTTGGCGTTAGGAGGTTGTTTCTTTTTGTTGAGCTTTTTTTAATGCAACTATCAGGGTTACGTAGGTTACGCTTAGTGTAGCTAAAGTCCAGCTGGGTACGAGAAAGCCGTAGACTAACCAAACGTAGTAGTCCATAATTGCGTTTATAATTTGAATTATAAGAAAGATTTTTATTATTTTCCAAATAGTTTGGAAAGTGGGCAAAAGTTTAGCACTCCAGACATTTGAAGGGTTTGCTGGCACTTGATTGATTACAGGCTTGTTTGAGAATATATTGGTTTGCTGTTGCACCCAATCAATAACAAATTTGACAATTGTCAAAAGTTTTCACCTGACGCTTGCTCGCCAGCCCTTCAAGCGCATGTTTAACAAAACAGTTGTCACCTGTCTGCCACACACTAATATAACAGTTGTCCAATAGTTAATTTACCTGATTTTTAATCAATCAAGAGGAATCACGGTATTCCATCATAGGAGAAGGCGGTTTTTTGGAGGTGAAATGAATGAAACGAAAGAATTTTTTTAGGAGCATAAAGGCAGTTAGTCCAGTCATCGCCACAATCATTCTTGTAGCAATTTCAATTGTAATGGCAATCTCAGTAGCTTACTGGGCACTAGGCATCGGAGGCTCATTCACCAAATTCGAAAAAATGCAATACACATACGCATATCCAGTTGCCAACGAGGATTCAACATGGAGCATAATGCTTAATGTTAAAAACACAGGAACTGCAACCGCGACAATCAATAACATTTTCCTCAATGGACAACCATACACCACTTACACAACAGAACCAACAGTAACCTTTGACCCAGACAGCATGCTAGTGAATCCAGGCCAAAACTCTACCATTACAATCACTGCAGGATATGCAGAACCTTGGGCATCAGGAATGAGTATTCAAGTTGATGTCATGACTGCTGCAGGAAACAGTTACCCAACAACAGTGATGATCCCATAAGGAGTTACTGTTGACCTAATCTCTTTTTTGTTATTTTTTTAAGCCATTTTTTGGAGAAAGTAAAATGAATTCTAAAAAAAGTTTAACTAAGAAAAACGGAAGAATTACAGCTCACAAAACAAGAAGCCTAACCCACAAATTATATGCTAAAAGCGAAAATGTAACAGTTAAGTCCACAAAAACAAAGACAAGTGGTTTATTCTTAAAGAAAAACAAAAAACAGCCGTTAAGTATCAAGGCGACAGCAATTTTTAAAGAACTGCCACAAACTGCTCAGACGGTTGAAGTTTACCCTGTTGAGGAGGCTTTCTCAAAAATCACCATTGCCTCTTTACCTGAACTGGGTGGAGGCAAAGCATACTTTATTGATGAAATCAGGCTTTCTGATGAAGAGAAAGCGTTTTTGTTCACACTTAATGAAATGATAAGCAAGGAGCTTGAACCTCCAAAAAACATGGTTGACGCCAAGAGCCATGTTGCCCAAGAAGCGCTCAGGTTAGCAACAAAATATGGTCTAAATAAGAAAATATCCAGTGAATCTTGGTCAAAAATTCAACATTACCTGTACCGTAACCTCATCGGTTTTGGCGACATCGACGTCATCATGAAGGATCCGCAAATCGAGGACATATCCGTTAATGGAGTAGACCTACCAGTTTATGTGTGGCACCGCAAATACGAAAGCATCCCAACAAACCTTGTGTTCACAGATGAAGTCGCGCTTGACAATTTAATCGTAAAGCTCACACACATGGCAAATAAACACATCTCCACTGCTTTTCCATTACTTGACGCCATGCTACCAGGCAAGGACCGCTTAGCGGCAACGTTTAAACGGGAAGTCTCACCTAAAGGCGGCTCGTTTAGCATCCGTCGTTTCCGTGAAGAACCCTTCAGCATAATTGACCTAATAGAACTGGGAACAATAAACGAAGAAATCGCAGCTTATTTCTGGCTACTGATAGAAAACCGCATGACCCTTGCGGTTATAGGCGGCACAGGCGCAGGAAAAACAAGCACACTAAACGCGGTCGCCAGCCTTGTTAAGCCGTCTATGAAAATTGTTACAGTCGAAGAGATTCCTGAACTAAACCTGCCCCATGAAAACTGGGTTCAACTCGTCAGCAGAGAAAGCTACGGGTTAGGAACAATAAAAACAGGCGAAGTCGCACTTTTCCACCTAGTTAAAACAGCACTAAGATACAGACCAGACTACATCGTAGTTGGCGAAATCCGCGGAGAAGAAGCATTCGTCCTATTCCAAGCACTCGCCACAGGCCACGGAGGATTAACCACCCTACACGCTGACAGCATCGACTACGCCATTAAACGCTTAACCAGCCCACCCATGAACGTTGCAGAAACATACATGCCGCTAATCAATGTAACTGCACTGGTCGAACGCCAACAACTTCCAACAAAATCAGCCAGTGGAGCCTCATTTGGAAGACGCATAACAAGCATTGCAGAGGTTGAAGAATTCGAAAAATACAACACCATAAGCCAATGGAATCCAACAAAAGACGTTTTTAACGTAAATCTTCAAAACAGCGTTATCCTGCAAAAAATAGCAGTTAGACAAGGAGTAACCAAGCAAGACTTACTCAAGGAAATTGCTGCTCGCGCCAAATTCCTTCATAAAATGAAAGAAAATGGGATAAAGAATAACACTGAACTGGCAAAACGGGTAACAGCACACCGTTCAAACAAAGAATCGCCAGCGTCGGATGCTGAAATGATTCCATTGATACCTGTTGAGGTAGAATTGATTAAGTGATATAAAATGGCGAAACAAAATTTTTCTCTTTTAAGCTTTAGTTACCGTCACTTTAACTTTTTAGGCAACGCTCTAAGCCGATTATACTCAAGTAAACACGCAAAACTTGAACAATCATTGGCTGACAGCGGACTAAAAATTTATCCGCCAGCATACTATGCAATGGTCGGCTTTCTTTTCCTTTTAGCAACGATAATAAGCACCCCAATTATAGTGGTAACTGGCTTAATTTTTCTGTTACCTGCACCATTTTTGGTTCTGCTTTTAGGCTACATGATTCCAAGTATCATGGCTACAGATAAGGCACAAAAACTGGATTTGGAAGTACCTTTTGCAGGCACATATGTGAGTGTTATGGCAACAGGTGGACTTTCACCTTACGCTAGCCTAAAACGCCTAAAAAAATGCGATTTACTGCCAAACATGTCCAAAGCCATAAATGACATAGAAATTGACGTGCAAATAAAAGGCATTGACCCAGTTTCTGCAATGGAAAAATCCGCACGACACCTACCATCTAAAGACTACAAGGATTTAATGCTTGGCTACACATCCACTCAACGCACAGGCGGAGACGTTGTCCATTACCTGTTGATTAAAACTGAAAATCTCTTCAAAAATTTAGCCATAAAAGTGAAATCGTTTGGGGAACGCGCGGGTGTCCTTATTGAATCGTACATAACAATCAGCATTCTAATGACACTGATGCTAACCATAATGTTTATGACCTCACTGTCTCTGCAGCAGTTTTGGCAAGGAAACATCTCAGCGTCAACCTTTCTGATTTTTGGCTACTTAATAATCCCGATAATCTCGCTACTTTTCATCTATCTGTCAGATTCCCAGCAGATGAACCCACCAATGAACGATTGGCGAACATACAAGGTATTCTTTGCATTCTTACCCTTGACGGTTTTTTTGGCTTTCACAATGTTTGTACCGTTTGCTTTCCAATCATTAACATTACCTTTTGCACAACCATTCATGAATGTTATAACAGCATTGGTGGGTACCACAGGTTTACCGACAGGTTACGAAGCAGCCATTGGTTTAGGGATAGCTTTACTTGCCAGCTGTGCCCCAGCAGCAATAGCCAATTACGTGTATGCAAGCAAAGGAAAAGGAGTTGAACATAATGTTTCAGTTTTTATGCGTGATTTAACCGAAACCCGCAAGACAGGCGCTTCACCAGAAAGCTGCTTGGCCACCCTTTCAGGACGAGACTATGGTCAATTTACGCCTATCTTGGAGGTTGCATCACGGCAAATCCGCTGGGGATTACCGTTCAACGTTATTTACAAAACTTTCAAGGAAAAAATGCATTCTTGGCTTGCTTTAATCAACATTTACTTGCTGGTGGATGCCATCGAAGTAGGCGGTGGAACACCTGAAACCCTTGAAACCCTGACACGTTTCAGCGAAGAAATAAACACACTACAAAAAGAAAAAAAACAAGCACTACGACCCCTGCTTTTTATGCCATACATCGGCGCAGGCATACTAATTTTCTCAACAATAATTTTCTTGGGCTTTAGCGGAACAATACTGGGCTCGTTTGGTCATCAAGCCATCCCAAGCGCTCAAATCGCCACAATAATTTTACCCCCATTAATGCTACAAAGTTTCTTTATCGGGTTAGTATCAGGAAAAATCAGTAGCGGCGATACAGCGTCTGGTTTTAAGCATGCCACTATCTTGGTGATAATGGCGTTGATAATGATGCCTATGGCAGGTTTCCTTACAGCATCATTTAAAGGAGGACTCTAAATGAGAAAAAAACTTTTTTTAAGAAATAGACAATTGAAAAAGCTGCTTTCAGATAAACGGGCAGTAAGTGTTGCTTTATCAACTTTGATTATAACGGCTGCGGTTATTGCAGCAGGCATTTCAGTTTTGTACTGGGCTTATTCATGGGGTGACATAGCCAATCAACAATACAGCCAAACCATGGAAGGAAACCGAAACGCCACATCAGAACTGGTGACTTTTGAATACATAACCTATTCAGAGCAAAAAATAACAGTGTACTTGATTAATTGTGGACAATCCAACGATTTAGCAGTTGCCAGAATATACATCTGGGACAATTCAGGGCAAGCAATCACCTATTTACCTGACGACCCAGGCTTAAAATTTACAGCCAACAATTCAAGAATTGACAGCAACAGTCTAGACATTGGCCAAGAAGGCTACTTTACGGTAACCATGAATACCCCGTTGCCGCCGGGATACTACTCAATGCGTCTTGTAACTGAAAGAGGGAGAAATTTTGACGCTACATTCTCAATTTAAAAAATTATTCAAAAACAAAAAGGGCTACTCAGGAATAATAGCCACAATCTTTATGGTTCTAGTGTTATTGTTTCTAGTTTTTAATGTCTACATGTTCACACAACAGCAAAATGTGGGATTACAAGACACCATAAGCCAAACCCAACAATTAAACGCTGACCGAACATCAGAAGACATAACCGTTTCAGACATGCTCTTAATCCCCACCCAAAACAACATTGACATTTACTGTCAAATCTTCAACTCAGGACCCATAGCCACAAACCTCGTAAGTTTATGGGCAAACGACATTGACTCTCAAACACACAATTCAATACCAATCTCAGTCAGCCTTCAACCAGGAGAAAGCAAAAACTTCAACATACTCATGAACTTAGATGGCGCTCAGCCTTCGGATGAACAAATTGCAGCATGGTTTGTTACTGCCCGAGGAAACTTGATACCTATAGTAGAAGCAGAGGATGATATAAGTGAATTACAGCTACCTGAGACAGGTTCCATTAAGCTTGACTGGAGACAAATCAAGTACTACGATTTTGGAATTGACCCACCATTAAGCGGTGCAGCCTTGCCAGCAACGGCGACATATGGATGCACAATTCCAAGCAACCATTATGTGCTAATCGCCGCTGTCCTAACAAATTTAGACCCCGAACAGCAGCCAATAACACTCACCAACGACACATACATTTACGCCATTGCAAAAAACAGTCACTCAGGAAACCCGCATGATAACGTGGCGTTCAGCATGAATATTGCAGCAGTCAATGGAAACCATTACAGCACAACTTTCACAACTCAAACACTCATGTATAATGAGCCAGTAATGGTCTACTTTGGCGTTGACACTTATGAAAATGACATATTACCCTTTAACATGGTGCTTTTCGGTTACACCAGCTCAGGAGCAGCCTACGGACAAAACATACCCTTCGTAACCTTCAAATTCTCAAACACCTGAACACTACAGAGTGGAGCCTAATCAACAGCGCTTCAAGCCGCCGAGTTCGCCGCAACCATTCCTATTCGGACCCTAAGAGCATACACCCAATCAATAACAATTGCTAAAAAAGAGGACAGCAATTTCTCAAGTGCGGGTTACTATTTTTGGGAGTTGTTTTATTCTATGAGGGGTAAATTGTATCTTTCTCGCAGAACATTACCGTACTGCTTCACCGTGTTCAACTGCACATTTCGGTTTATTCCCTTGATGAATGAATATTTACTTAAGCATAAACACGAGTTGTATGGGCATTTTATGGGTAAAACGGGTTTTTGAGGTAAAGAATCACTTTTGAATATATTGCCGTTATGCATTGGTGCACAACCTCCAGTTACATTGCCAGATGGACCCATTTCATAAGCTAAAGTAGGGTACAGACAAATTTTTCCTTTTGTCGAACAACCTGTTTTATAGTAAAAATCCAATTCACCTAAATCAGCTTTCATCACATCAACATAATCATCAACTAATTTTGCACCCACAAGTGGCCCAGGGTTTAAAGGTATTCCAATTTGGCTAAAACGCTTTTTTACAGCTAAATAATGAGGTGCTTGTGTGGGGGTCATCATGTAATTTACAAAACTTATTGTCCAGCCTAAATTCGAGAGCTGCTGTGTTTTTTCGAAAAATTTGTCTATGGAAATCTGCGAGGGGTGAAAAGAACCCATTAAGTAAATTTTGCTTTTATTTTGTAGTTTTTCATATTTTTTTGGGTTCCATGCAAAGTTAGTGGTAATAAAAATGCTGCGTAGGAATTTTTTATCTGAAATCAACTGGAGAAAAAGTGACATATTCTCTGCATCAAGCATGGGTTCCCCACCAGTAATATGAAGCTCCAACATTTTGTTCCTAAAATTGCGCTCAATAGCATCAACCCATTTCTGCGGGGAAGCATTATCAAAACAATGTGCAACTCCATTAGCTATTCTGTGATTTCTTGAGTGGTCACTTTGGAAGCAATAAGGACAGTTATAGTTGCACCAATCGGTCATGAACCAAGCTAATATTTCAGTTTTTTCCCAAGCCTTCATCATTTCTGTAAATGCTGGAACTTCATTTGGTTGCTGCTTTAAGGGACGAACAAATCTGCAGACCAAGCTGAATACTTTTTGTTGAGCATGTTTGAGGATTTGAGGCATTTACAAGTCTTTTGTCTTATTTGCACCACCTTGCTTAAATAATTATCCACATACACTAAAATCACGACTAATTATTAGAATATCAAGTCAATATTATTGATGTCTTAGAACACAGTAGACATTTACAGAAAAATACTCTCTTAAAAAGGGAATTTTTCTGATAACGTTGAAAACTGAAAACAATATTTTATCTTTTAAATTGGTGCTCACATTGACTTTAAAGTACTCAATTTTTAGTCCGCTTTCCTTAATTAGGTTTAAAAACCCTTTAAAAGAAAGCTGATTTAAGCCCCCAATGTTTGTGTCGTTAAAACTTTTGATATTATTATTTGAGTGATATCTTCGCAACTCATCTAACAATAAATCCTCATCAAAGATAACATGCAGCCAAGGAAGAGAACTAAATTTACCTAAATGCCCACCAATAGGTGAATTCCACAACCCTGAAAAACCAATCACCAGTTGCCCATCAGGTTTCAAATGTTTCTTCATTTCATCCAGAATTAGTTCAGGATTTGAATAATGTTCAAAGCAATCTTTTGATATTATAATATCAAATTGCTTGTCTTTTGCCATTTTGCTTGTAAATTCAAGATTTGTAACTGAGGGGTCCTCTTTAAGTTTTTCATTTGCTCGAATTAACGCTTTTTCGTTAATATCTAACCCAGTGACATCCTTTGCGTATTTACCTATTTCAAAACAGGTTACGCCCCAACCACACCCAAAATCAAGCACACTTTTATTTTTAAAATCAAGCGAATTATTGAAGCGTTTAAAAAATTCTGCCGATTGCGCTTCATATTTTTTAAGCCACACTTCTTGCGGGAGAGCATAATTTTTTGCGGTGCCTTTTCTGATGAAAATTTTGAGTAATCGTTTACTTTTTATTTTCAAGCTTGCTCTTCCAAGTTGGTTTTTATAATTTAGAAATACTTATTAAGTTATGGGTAAGTTGATTAGACGCCTAAAAACTAAATTCGCAAAGCAATATTGCTTAAAAATAAAAAGGGATACATCATTCTCACTTAAGGCGCACCCAATTGATTGAAAATGATATAAATAATCATCTTTCATGCCCAGATTGCATGGGAAAAATTAAGCAGTTAAAATGTCAATCCTGCGGTAAAAGCTTCGTTAAAGAAAACAACGTTTTAAAACTACTACCCACCGAGTTAACGTCTCATGATATTTCCTCAGATAGCAATTGGGAAAATCACAAGAAAAAGTTTGAGTCAAAACCATTGACTATTTTACTGAGAAGAGCTGACGCAATTCTCCACTTTAACGAACAAATCCTGCCCAAACTGGACTTAAAAGGGAACATTTTAGAGATAGGCAGTGGATACTGCTGGATTAGCTCATTAATTAAACTTAATTTTCCACAGGTTAAAATGGTTTCAACCGACATCTCATACAATGCCTTGCTTATAGGCGAAAAAATAAGCCAATTCTTAAACACAAAAATAGATTGCTATGCAACCTCTAAAATAGAAAAAATCCCTTTTGAAAACCAATACTTCGATTACGTCATAGGCAGCGCAGTACTACAGCAAACAAAACCTGAAGAGTCAATTAAAGAAATTTTTCGCGTCTTAAAAGAAGACGGCAAATACATAGGCATCTGGGAACTTTGTAGCCCACACCTTTTAGGGTCAATATGGGGGAGCCGCTTTGGACTACAAGGCAAAACCGCAAGACAGGACAAGGTAACGTACCGCAATTACAGCGTCAAAGAATGGGAACAGCACTTCAAAGAGGCAGGATTCAAAAAAGTAGCCATAGAAATGGATATTGACCCACGTTACAAAAAAAATCACTGGTTCATATGCTTCTACTACAACCAGCTAAAACACGTACCTCAAAAAATAGTTAAAAACTACTTACCGTACAGCATCAACATTTACGCAGAAAAATAGCAGTTAGGAAACTTTAGCTGCAAGATACTCACGGTAACCAGCAACAAACGCAAAAGCCAACGTTAAAAACAGCATACAAACAGTTAATGACTCTAAGCGTATGCCCCAAGGGGAATAATTCAAAACTAAAGCAACCAACGGCGCAAGACACAAACTTGAAGCCAAACTTAAAGCAACACGCTCAATTTTGTTCTCTGACGTGATTTTTATGGGGATTTTTGTGTCTGCGGGAAACATTGCCTTTATGAAAACGTACCCAGGAAGGAACGCCAAAAAAATTAAACCTAAAACATATCGGGTATAAGCCACCGCTAAAATGTTAGCTGGAAGGAAAAAAACCAGTGCAGCCACGGTTGATAAAACAATAGAGAACCAAAACCATAAAGCACACCTAGAAAGCAGGTAGTCTTTAATTGAAAAAAATCGTTGTGCCTTGCCTTTCACAAAAGAGACCGTCTCATCCGCTTCCAACTCAATCAAAGCTGCAGCTACTTGCTCCTTTGACAGGAAATAACGTGTTTGCATAATGTCGACTAACTGCTCAACATTTTCAGGCTGCTCTGATGCTATTATTTGAGCTATGAGAGCCTTAGTCTGATCATTTGTGACGGCCATACTCAAGTTGTTTTAGCTTCCTAAGATTAAGTTTACTACAACAATTAAGAAGGTAATCAAGAATAAAACAGCAATAACCATCGAAATAATCCGTAACCGTCGCCTGTCCAAAATAATATTTACCTGCTTATAACGGCTTGATAACAATTCAAGAGTAATCAGCAATGCAATAGCAGCTAAAGCCAGCAGTAAGGCGATATTTTCAAAGGTTAACTGTGGAAGCTGCATATCAGACCGTTTCCTTCACTTTAACAAACACTTGTTAGGCAAATAACTTAATTATAACTTTTCTGCGTATGCCAAAAAAAATTATTTTTCCGTTGACACAGGTTGCCCTAACAATTTTTTTATTTCAGAGACACTGGCAATTATTGACTTATCAATTTGTGGTTTTCTGGCTTGCAGGTCTTTTTGTATTGTTTCTCGGTTTGCCCAAGCCCCATCTATCATTGAAACCAACTTGGAATATGTCAGTGCGTTTATACTGCAGAAGTAGTCTTGCTGGTTTAGCATGTTCATTATTCCAGAATATTTATGGCTCCAGCCGATGACCACTGTTGGAACACCCATTGATAGAGCAGCTATGTTTGAATGCATACGTGCTCCAATGAATAAATCGCAGATGCCAATAATGCCTTTTAGTTCTTCAGGAGAATAATCTGCAAGTAAAATTTTGATTCTGTTTTTGTTTTTTGCTTTGCCATAAATTCTGTTTGCGATTGTACGATCATCATTGGACATGTAACCCTCAGGAATAATCACATGAGAAATTAACAGTATATTAGCGTCTAACTTTTCAATTAAATAGTCAGCAACTTGCGCCATTAAATCAACATAGGTGCCTTCTTGGGCTCTGAAATGTTTATTCATTAACTCGTTAGGTCCAATACCGATGAGAATACCTGGAGGTCTTTCATATTTTTCTTGAGCCAATATTTCGGAAACTTTTTGTTTACTTACGGGGTTTAAAAGGAAAGCTACATCAGGCATTAACATAATTTTTGAGTTGGTCAGATGCATTTCTTCTATAATAGCAACACTTTCTGTTTCTCGGACAGCTATGAGGTCAACTTTGTTTAGGCAGTACCTAACTAAAGGCGCATTTAACCGTCGGAAGGGACCAATTGACTGCGAATAAACAACAACTTTTTTCTTTAAAAAAACACCAATCAAGGTATGAAAAATAGAGTAAAGCGCATTTGCACCATGATCACTTAAGGTATCACCGCTTAAATCAAGAACAAAGTCAGACTTTTGATACTCCTTTAAAACCTCATCGGACAGCAGAAAATCACTTTTAATTTTTGCTTTGCTTAAAGCGTACCATAGGGCACTTCTTAAAACCTCATTAGAAAGCACCATTAATCTGCGGACGTAAGCTTTTTTTGAGAAAACCTTACCCATTGGGGAACCAACAATATGGATGTTGGATGCCTTGCAGGATGGATAATCCAATTCGTAAGCTTCTGATACCAAAGTAAAAGTTAGATTGGGGATATACTGTTTAAGAACACCAATTGTGCTTGAAACCTGTGCCGCTGAGCCTTTGTTCCACGAATAATTCGTGTTAATTAACAGTATATGCATTTTATGCGTAATAGAGAAACGTCCTATTTAAGCAAAAGCAGACCACTGTGAGCAGCAACAGTTAAAACCCCTGTTACTTCTTCGCCGTCAAGAGTGGTGTAGACACCATCTAATTCAAAGTTTAGGGCATTGGCGGTAGGATTAACCAACACTTTTCCATTGCTGAAGTCTCTTGCATAAAGGGGCAGTGAATTTATTTGGTAGTAGTCTCCAAGGAAAACACCAAGATCTGCGTTTTGTAGTTTTTGAAGCAGATCCACAGAGTTAGAGTAACGTTCAGGGTTTAAGCTAAAAGAGATTATGTTTTGAGGTGAAGAATATTTTGCGGCAAGCATCAAAGAGCAAAAGCCGTATTGAATAAGTTGATCAGCTGTCGCATCAGAAGGCAAGATCGCGGCTTGACAAGTTGCTATGAAAACTTTGCCCTGCTGTAGGAAACTGTTTTGCACCCAACTAACCATATCTAAGGATTTACGCCAATCGCTTTCACTGTACCATTGACCGTTGTAGGTGATGAAGGTTCCTTCACTCATCAACCCGCTTAATCCGGGCACTTGAGATATTATTTGGTTGTATGGATCGGCGCTATTGTAGAATGATTCGCCATTCCAGATTCCGTTAGGAACCACAAGTTTGGATGGTCCAACGGCGTTGATTATTTCATTTAAAATTTGGATGTAACCTGTTCTTATTTCGTCCCAAGTGAAGTTTGTGCCTGTTTTTGGGTTAATGGGGGAGGCACTGCTACCAGATTGCCAAGCAGCCACAGAAGAGGCTAACCCGTTGTCAACCATTACACCATCAAAGGAAGGGTACTGATCTAGCCATGCCTTTATTTTGTCTGCTACCCAAACTTGGTAATCAGGGTTTGTAATATCAACTCGATAGTTTTCAGGGTAAGCCTTACTCACAACGTAGTTTCCTGAGGAATCCTTAAGCAGCCACCCGTTACTGTCTGCAGTATTCCAGTCATCTGCCCAATAATCGTATATGCAAACGATATCTCGGTAGATTAGCGCTTTGTAGTTGGGGTTTATGGCGTGAATTTGGTCTATTTTTGAAATGTATTTATTGTCTATGTTAGTTGGTGAAACGTACCAAGATTGGCTTGCGCCGAATGCTGAGGTAAGGACGCTTGTTTCGTATTCGGCTAGATTCCAAGAGGTTGTGTAGAGGGAAATTTTTAGGGATGGGAAAATTATTTGTCCACTCGCTTGGATTGTTTGGGTTTCTTGCAGCGGGGCTGCTTGGGTGAGGGCTACTCCGTTTGAGAGTGCTATGATGAGCATGAGCAATATAGCTGTTATGCAGGGTAATCGCTTACGCATGTTTTAGTCGTAAGAGTTACGATTTAATAAACATAACTTTTAAATTGTACAACAGAAGTACACTAAAAACTTTTTCACTTATGCCCCCTAAGCTTACCCAAAACCACTTTATACAAAGGAGTAAACCACAAAAACCATTCAGGATACACCAAATTCCTTGTAAGAAACAATTCACATGCTTTCTCATAACCCTCTGCCTTAAAAACATTGAAAAAAGTCGTCCGTTGACTTATTTCCATAGAACCACTGTTAACACGGGGGTTTTCTTTTAGCACAACATCTAAAGAAATGGGAAACTTTACGACTTCAATTTGTTCAAATAATTTTTCTGCTTTCGTGGTGTTAGTCAAGATTATAGAAACACCATTTCTGTTGTACAGATTAAAAGGCACACCCCAAAAATCACCTATCGTCAAATCTGAAGAGCGGGGAACCTTTGCAAAAGGACAGGAGTAACATGAAGGTCTCATAAGGAGATTCTTTAAGTAGCCAACCATAAAAGGGTCGGTTCGGTAGCTTTTGAAGTAAGCAGATTTGTCTTTAAAAGTTGCTTTTTGCCCGTAATTTTCCCAGCCTAATTTTTTATCTCTAAAACTGTACCCAACAAGAACGCTTTTGGCACATATATTCTCTAAATATTTATTAAAAAAAAGCTCAGAAACCACCCCATGACAAATAAGGTCACATATATAAAACTCGTTAAATTGTTTGTCCAATTTTTTATTTTTTAAATACAATTTTAAAGCTGCTGTTTGACAGGGGGTACCACAGAAGAGAACAGGTTTGCCCTGTTTTGCCAAGGAAACAGCAGATTCATACGCATTACCGATATGGCTTTGAATATATTTTGAGCCCCTCAAAGGAGCCAATTCTTTTTCATTTGTGGCAACACAATGTTTTAAGGTAAAATTTTCATCAAAGGCAGCCCCAAAAACTACCCCATTCTTTTTAAGGACAACATTGGCGATTTCAGAAAAAATTCCACCCGATGAGCTTGCCAAAATTATTTCTTTGTTTTTTGACCATGAAGCAAATATTTTAGGGTTTTCCACGCTGTTTTCTACAGGGGTAATGATAGGGCAGTAATGCTGGCATTCTCCACAACTCACGCATTTGCCACTGTCAACATTAGGGAAAAGGAAGCCTTCATCATCTAATTCCATACGGATAGCTTGTGTTGGGCAAGAACTATAGCAAGCGTAGCAACCGGCGCATTTGTTTTTGCCTATGACTTCGATTGCAGGTTTCATGTTCACTGAATCTTCTCCGCTATATCATTTATTTGAGCAAGAGCTAAAGTTTTACAATCCTCAACCTTAGCTGTAATTCTAAGGATGATTGTATCATAATTTCCGACTACGTAATCAACCTTTTGAGCGACCTTCTCTGATATTTCGCCTGAACGCCAAAGTCCTTTATCATCAGCTTTAACAATCAAGTCACTTGAACCCAAGCCCTCACCAACTACGCCGTTAAATTTTACGCTGGCAGCTATGCAGATGGCTGGTTTATGCATCTGGAAAGTTGAAACAGCAGCGTGCATCCTAGCGGTAACTGTGAACAATCCACCACCCAAAAGGCATCTTGCCTGACTGGGCAGTAAAACATCTGAAATAAACTGCACACAGTCTCTTTTGTCGTTAGATAGGTGCTGTAAAATGTCACGTATTACTTTGCGGTCATCATTATGGGCACTTAAAACGTGGGGCAACAGAACGATTTTATAGCTTTTTAGCTGCGAATTATCCAGCAGTGAATTAATGATTTTAACCCATGAAGCCACATAATCATCGTAATTGTTTGTGTAGAAACGATATAACCCTGAGGGCACAACACACAGGTAAGAACAGTCAAAAAGCCCGTATTGTTTTAACACATTATTTTGATAGCTAGGGTCAGTCTGGTTGGGCAAATCCAGAAAAGCCAAATCTCTTGCTTCAATTACACGCCTCAAACCCAAGGTTTGAACTGCATAATCATTTTTTAGGGGATTACGTGGGTAAATATAGCTGTACTTTAGCAGTGCAGTCGCCAGCGGTTTGCGCCAAGAAAAAAAAGGACCAATAGTTTGCCCAACAATAAAAAAGCGTGATTTAATTGAGAAAAAAAATACACGTAACAAATCTAAAACGACGCCCTTGCCGTAATAGTATTCACCAAAATTATCACCGCCCACATCAACTACACCTGTAGGATTTTCTGAAAAAACAGCAATGTTTTCTTTGAAAAAATTTATTTGCTCAGTTAGGCGCGGAATTTTTGAGTTTTTACTGTTTTTTCGTGGAACCCGAAGTTTTCCAAGATTAACTTTGAACTTGAGTTCTGTATTGATTCGTTCAAAGTCTTCTGTGGTGAATACATCAATCAAAAATGCAGCATTTGCTCCCAGTTTTTTTGATAGATAATAAATTAAATTAATGCCCATCATAGCTGAGCCGTAATTTAAGGTGTCTTCGACGCTTACAACAGCAATTTTCTTCACAAAATCTTCCTCAGAACACTGTTTTATCTTGGACAGATGACTCTGCTGCATTGCAGGATTTTTGATAGGATATCGTTGAATTTTAAGCCGAATATGCAAATGGTCAATTTAAAGTAGGCTGCAATGTTTGCGGGGTTTTCTTTTATTGCTTTTATGTAGGCTTTTTTAGCATTTTTTGTATCGCCGTTTTCGAAGTGAATCAAGCCAAAATGGGTGTACCATGTACTAATTAGCTTATTTTTTTGAGGCAACGCTTCTATGTCAGGCAAGAACTTTTTGAGTATGATTCTTACTGCATTGAGCCGTTTGTACGTGTTAACACGGCTGCTAGCTCGATGTGCATGAAGCCTGTACATGTACTGGAATCCATCAGCAGGTTCAAACTCGTATTTTTTTGCAAGCCTAATCCACATATCCCAATCTTCACCGGCGTACAAACTCGCATCAAACAGTCCAACGTCAGAGAAACATTCACGACGAACCATTACGCCAGAACAGTTTCCAATAATGTTTTTCTCCACAATCTGAGCAAAAATATTGCCGCTTACAGATGCACCATGAAATTTGACGACTTGCTCATCCATCCGTATATAGTAACCGGACGAACAATACACTACCCCGACCGCATTTGATGCCCCACGAAATACGGTCAGTTGAGTATTGATTTTTTTAGGTAGCCACAGGTCGTCGTCATCCAAAAAAGCAACAAAGTCGCCTTTTGATTTTGAAATCCCCAAGGTCCTCGCAGCACAAACACCCTCGTCTTTTTCTTGGCGTAGATATTTGATTCGGGAATCATTAAATCCGTTAACCACTTGGGAGGTATTATCTGTTGATGCTGCGTCAATTATTATGAGTTCAAATTCTTTGAAGGTTTGACTAAGCACGCTTTTTATTGCAGGTTCAAGAAAGCGAGAACGATTTTTTGTTGGCAAGATAACGCTAACTACTGGGTCCATTTTGCAGTCAAACCATTCTAATTTATCGGTGATGTTGCAGTATGTGTGATTCTCCGTTTGTATAAATAACGCTATTATTGCCAATTGCCTGATTTATTATGGCGGGAGTACGATACTGAGCTTGCTCGTCAAATACACCTGCTTTTCCTTGAAAATGAATAATGAAAAAGGAGTACCCTTCAGGGTCTGCTCGTGGGTCGAGAGGGTAATATCTGATAACGTGCAAGAGCCTAAAGTTGTAATCAGCTACTCCTAACATTTGATAATAAGAAACATCATCGCTTGCTATCCTGCCCGTAATGATGTGGTCACAGGCGAAATGTACAACCTGTCGCTGATAAACGGAGTTCACGACGTTTACGTACCCTAAAGGCACATTAGAGGGAATATCAGGGTACAAAGTATTTGCCGAAGAGATTAACGGTTGACAACCAAACGCTTGAGCAGCAGACAACAAAAGCATAACCGAAAGAATAACAGGAACCAGCAACCTAACTTTTTTGCTGACAAAGAAAATAAGGCCACCTGCAAAAAAAGGAGCCAGCAATCTTCCAAAGGCTAAAGCTCTGGTTCCACCAAAAGAGAAGAAGACACCGATAAACAAGAGGAAGAAAACGATCCCAACAATCAACATAAAAAAGGATTCTACACGGTTAATCTTCTTTCTTTTAACAAAAACAATCAACAAACTAAGAGATACCAAAAGCAACAAGAAAAGGTCGTAGCCATAGTAAGCTGCAAATGTTTTAGCTGCTTCAAACACGTTAACATCTAGTAAACTGTAAAATGTTGATGGAATACGTTCTGATGAAGGCGTAGTTCCTGTTGGTACACCTGAAACAAAGGATTTTATTGCGTCAATCAAGTTTGAAATGCCAGGGAACATTAGCCAAGCAAAGTTTACACACACAACAGTTAAAATTACTGGAATTTTTATGGCGGGTTTGATACGTAAGAAGGGCAGTAATTTTAAGACCAAAATAGCCAAAAGAATCATCGATAAAATAATGGACGAAACTGCATGTGCTGTTGCTAATGCTACTACAAAAAACACGCTTAAAATCCAGTAGCGACGGTCACTTTTTTGAATCAGGTTTACAAGAAGATACAGCACCACAAAAGACAAAACAAGACCAAAAGTTGTTCCCACAACCTCATAACTAATCATAGAAATGGGGACACAGGATACAAGAAGGGCATATTTCAAAATTGACGGGTTGTTGAAGAAGTGTAATTTTTTGACTATACAAAAAGTCAACAGGGGATATAGGGGCACAAGCAATGATGGGACATATTTCATTGCAGTCTCTACGTGAACGTTTAGGAAAATTGAGAAAACTGAAAAAAGAAGATGAAAAAGCGGAGAACTGGTGTAGTCAACAGAAACGGTGGCAGTTAAAGGTGCGATTCTGCCCGTGTCTAATACAGTGTTTGCTAGGTTGTACTGCACGTTTTGGTCTAAATATACACCTTGGAACCAAACATACTTGAAGTTAGGAATAAGCACAAAGACAACCGCGCTTACAACAGCAATCAGAACAAGGCGTAACTCGTTTTTTTCATAGTAAAAACTCAGAAGCATTGATGAAATAAACAAAGCAAAAGGGATTTCTAAGCCTTCAAGAATCCAACCGTCTTGATAATCCCGCCTAAGAAGCAAAGCAACCGCTAACAAGAGGACTATTGAGGCAATAAAGAACAGCCTCGACAAAACAATTTTTTTCATACATCAACCGCCAAAACTATGCAGTCGAATTTGCAGTTAACAAAGACTTGTAGATAGAGCAGTAACTTTTTGCGGTACGGTTAATATCAAAATGTTCTTGGGCAAAACGTTGAATCCGTTTCTGCTGTGTCTGTATGTCCTCTGTTGAGCAGTAATTTTTTACTTTAAGCGCCATATCGGCTATGTTATCTGCCAAAATTCCAAAAGCACCCTCATTGGTGAACTCGCGGGAATACGGCAGATTAAACGTTACAGGAATCTTGCCCAAACACATCCCCTCCAAAAGCAGCATAGGCGATGCTTCATCAAAACTTGGAAGCAAAACAAACATTGACCTCTTAACGTTTGCCAAAAATTCTGAGCGTTCGGTGAAGCCTTTAAGCACCAAATTCTTCAAGCCATGACGGTTTTTGAAGTCCAAGATTGTCTGGTACATTGGTCCCGAACCGTAAAGTTCCACTTTCAAATCTGACTGATACCGTTTTTCCAGCAGATAAGCCAAGTTAACTACGTTCATTACACCTTTGCTCCAGAAAAGACGTCCACCAAAAATCAACGTTTTTCCATTGTCGTTATCTGAAGGCGTGCTTGTGCTTAGTTGGTTAAGTAGTTCTATGTTTACACCATTGTGAACATAGGAAAAATTGTTGCCGCCCAGTTCAGTATTAAGCTGGTTCATTAAGGATTTTGAAACGGCAACACTTTCATCGGCATGGGCATGTTCTTTTTTGTTGATATAGGCAAATGCTGGGTAGCCTAAACCGTTGACAAAAAAGTCCCCAAAGGTTCCGCCCTGCCCAAGTGAACGTATACTCAGGTTTTTTTGCATTAAGGGGCTGCCGTGAAAAGTAATCACTATGGGCGCGATTTTTTTCAGTGACGCAATTGTTGGAAAACTTGAGTCTGATTGCCCGTGAATAATGTCGGGTTTTAACTCTTTTATTTTGTTGACAATTTTTTTGTGGTTACAAGTTTGAAAGAGCAAGTAACGCATTGTTAAATTGGGATAGCCAAATTGAACCACGTTAATTTTAGGGTTACTTTCAACTTGTTTTTTTGGCTCTGAAGGAATAGGGCGACCACAGATAACCGTTACTTCATGACCCAGTTTTGTTAATCCGTTGGCAAAGTCTTTAACAAAGGTGCCTACGCCGCCGAATTGGTAGGGCGGATATTCGTGGGATAACAAAACAACATGCATTTAACTCAACAACAAGTAGTTTCTTAATCTAACTGCTTACCAGAGTTCAGCGCCCGATATTTTTCGCTCTAAGACTTCACTGGACAAATTGAGCGCGTGTATAGCAAACATTGTTGCCCAAGAGTAAAGTCTTGCAAGTTTATGTTTGGCAAGTTTGAAATCAAGTTCAGCTAAATGGAAACCGCCTGATTGTGCTGAATCGCTGGTGATATGCTGCATCTTTAGCAGATAAAACAGGGACTTGTTTATGGCATCAAGGTATTTTTGGTCGCCAGTTTCAGAGTATAGCACGCACCATATTCTGATTGACTGGGCAACTGCACTGATGTCAGTGTAGCTCATGGGCCAGTTGTTGTTTGTCCAAGCGGAAATTCTGCCATCATCTCTTTGCAGTTTAACCAGCCAGTCCCCACCTATCTTGGCGGACTTAAAGAGCGCATCATCTTTGAGTATTGTGGAAGCAAAAAGTAATCCTTCAACTGCATAACAATGTGTATGGGAAAAAGAGACATCGGAGTTAACGGCTACTTTGAAGTATCCGCGTTGGCTTTGCTGAGAAATAAGCCAATTACATAATGAGGACACGCTTTTCAAGATTGATTGGTCTTTACTTAGCAAGTAATATTTGGACAAGCCAATCGCGATTTTTCCGTGGTGGCAACCAGGTAAAAAGAACCATGATTTACGGATGGAATTAGGTATAGGGCTTTTCTGGATGGTTGCATCTTTGGCATTTTTTTTAATGTCACAGAGGGATTTGAAGGAGCCATCAGGGTTTTGCATTACCTGAGTTAGCCATCCTGCAGCCTTTGAGGCAGAATCACGATAAGCAGCATTATTTGTGACTTCATAGAGCCGAGTTAACCCGCCAAGGCAAATTCCTGCATCAAAAGAGTAAGCTTCGTCGGATGTTTTCATGTTTTCAAGATTCACGCGATAAAGGTATCCGCCATCACCCTCGGGCAGGCTTCCATTGTACTGCATAGCCCTTACCCAGTTAGCAGCATGTTTTGCAGCTTCAAGCAGGTTGGCAGCATTATTTTTTTTGTACAAGTCTAAAAGTAGCTCTACACTGTACCCTGTTATTTCAGTGTAAGCATACTCACATTGTTGACTGCTAAGGTCAAGGTAATTATTGAAGCTTCCAAACAGTTTTTTGTCAGACAGAGTGTTATTGTGAATTTTTGAATTAAGCAACCAATCTGTGGCTAAATTGGCTTGGTTTTGAAGTGTCTGGTTTGTGTATTGCAGTGTGCCCATTTTTTCACTTCAGAGGAATTTTTGGTTGGTTACCATTAGGTTTTTCATTGTTGACTAATTGTTGGATTAGGCCAGCTAAGATTTTGGTAGATTTTGCCCAGGTCACGTTTTTAGATTCAAGATAGCCTTTGCAGGTTTTATCCATCAGGGATTTGTCTTTTGAGTACAGTTTTGAAAACATTGAACTGTAATCAGATGGCTTGTTTACAATTGATAGGTAATCAGAGTTTGCTAAAGCCTCAGGAATGGGCGTTGACAATACAGGTACTTCTTGTGATAGATATTCCCAGATTTTGTTTGGAGAGGAATAGTATGCAGTGTGATTTGTTACATCAAAGGGAACAGTGCCAACATCGATTGCGTTCACGTAGTATGGGACATCATCATGAGATATGAAATCAAGCCATGTCGTGTTTTTTTCAAGCCCAGCACGTTTAATCTGATTCTCAACTTTGAGTGTGTACCCAGTATGCAAGCCTTTTCCAACCAGCAAAAGTTTAGCGGGCAACCCATCTTTTATCGCAGCGGAAACACCCCTAAAAAGAGGCTCCATTTCTAACCAGAACTCCACGCTACCAATGTAACCTATAACGTAATCGTCAGGTTGAAAACCAAGTTTTTCTCTAACAGCGCAGTCTCCTGTGCGTTCAAGAAAATGTTCAGAGATGCCGTTTGGAACAAGTTCAACATGTTGTGCACCGTTTTTGAAAGCATATGATTTGAGAGCATGAGAAACAACTGTAACCAAGTCAGCGTGCTTCATTATTCGGCGTAGCATAAGGTCAAATGTTGTGTTGAAGAATTTGCCGGTAATGCTCTCAACATCAAAGACGTTGCCGGTTGCGCTGGTTGGGAAATAGTCGGGTAAATCCACTATTGTTGGAATACCGATTTTTGATAGTTCATTAAATAATGTATAGGCAAATGGCGAAGCTAAGTTGGATAAAACCACAACATCAATACCGTTGTCACGTATTATTTTTCTTATTTGTGCAACGTGGCTTAAAGAGTTAAATAAGTAGTAACTGGCAAGAGAACCACGATTTGTTCCTCCAAGTTCATGCATTATAAGTTTTGAAGACAGCCTGTTGGTTTTAAAAAGGCGGTATCTTGCCACATGCACTTCAAAATCGGGAATGTTATTTAATCGTTCAAAAAGTTGATTGTGCCTTTGGGGAAAAGGATGCCCTATATAGTCGCTGCTGGGCACCAAGAGGACTTTAATCAAGAGATTCACCTTAACGATTAATGATTATTTTGAAATAGACAAGGTTAACGTGTATATTCTATAAAAATTCTTTTTAGAATACTCAAACCATGTCTAACTTTTAGTTTCTTTTCACCTACACGTTCTCGATACGTTATTGGAACCTCAACTATACCAAACTTTTCTCTTTCCACATGATGGTTTAGTTCAACTTCCATGTCAAAGCCTTTGGAGCGTACATCCCAATTTCTAAGAAGGTCAGCTCGCACTACACGCAAGCCAGTCAGCGGATCAGTTAAGTGGATACCGTTTAGGATATTGTGAACAAATGCTAAGAAGCGGTTTCCAAAAAAGAATAAATCACTTTGGTTTGGAGAGTTAATTTTGTTGCCAAAGCGGTTTCCGCAGACCATGCCAATATTGGGGTTTTCATTCAATATTTTTATCATTTCAGGAATTGTGTCTGCCGGATAAGTGAAATCGGCGTCAGTGATTATAACGTACTCTGTCTCAGGCTGCAGGTACTGGATTGCTTTTGCAAATGCGTCACCTTTACCTTTGCCATCCTGAAAGACAGTTTTTGCACCTAATTTTTGTGCAACTTCAACGGTGTTATCACTACTTTTTCCATCAGCAACAATAATTTGAGATGGACGCAGATATTGGCTGAATTCTTTTATTGTTGCTTGGACACCTTCTTCTTCATTTAATGCTGCCATAATTACCTGTGTTGAGGGCAGATCGTTAACTTGATTGTTTTTGTCGTGTTTTTGTGTAAGCGTAGTCATTGAAAACACACTTGGTTTGCAATTTAATGAGGGTAAAGTAAATTTTGTCGGGCAGACATAATCATCTAATTCTTTAAAGGTGTTTTTTTCCCAATCTTCTGCAATGCTTAACTCATCAGTTTTATCAAGTTTTTCCATTTTACCCAACACTGTATTAAGATTTAAGATACCCTTCTGTTTGTTTGCTTATAAAGGATATTTCCGAATTCGTAATGTCAGTGTACATTGGAAGAGTCAAACAGGTCCCACACAAGTCTTCAGCATTCGGGTAAGCACCCTCCTTAAACCCAAAAAGCTCTTGATAAATAGGCTGCAGATGTATTGGAAGCGCATAATGAACCCCACAGCTAACTCCTTGGCTTTCAAGATGCGTTTTTAGTTGGTCGCGGCGTTTTGTTCGTACCACATAAATGTGATATACTGGCTCGATTTCTTTGGTGGGGGCAGGAGGCAAAGTTAAACCCTCAATGCTTTCAAGTTCATCATTGTAAGCTTGGGCTACTTGCCTACGCGTCTGGTTCCAGCCATCGAGGCGTTTGAGTTGAACACGTCCAATTGCAGCGCTAACCGTGTTTAGCCGTGCAGTGTAACCGATGACATCATGGAGGTACTGGCTTTTTCTGCCGCAGTCACGCAGTTTAGATGCCATTTCCGCGATTTTTTGGTCATTAGTAGTTATCATGCCGCCATCTCCGCAAACAGTCATGTTCTTGGAGGGATAAAAGCTAAAACAGCCCACTGTTCCTATGCTTCCGATTCGTTTGCCGTGGTATTTGGCGCCGTGTGCTTGGCAGGCATCCTCAATAACGGGTAGGTTGTGTTTTTTTGCAACTTCATTAATTGCATCCATTTCTGCTGGGTAACCATATAAGTGCACAGGTATTAGGGCACGGGTTTTTGGTGTTATAGCTTTTTCGATTTGGTGGGGGTCTATGGTGTAGGTTTGCAGGTTTATGTCTGCAAATTTGGGTTGCCCTTGTGCGTGGATGATTGCGTTTGAACTTGCGATGAATGATGCAGGTGATGTGATTGCAGCTTCCCCGGGTTTTAATCCCGCTGCAAGAAGAGATAATTGTAGTGCAGCTGTACCTGAGCTAACTGATACAGCATAGTCTGTGCCGCAGAATTTTGCGAATTCTTCCTCAAACCTGAGTACGCTTTCACCCATTACAAAGCGTTCATTTTGTAGTGCATGTACTGCCGCGTTTTCCATTTCTTTATCAAATACAGGTCTTGCCAGAGGAATTTTCATTAATGAATGCTCCTTTCAGATGAGTACTGCGGTTTTTCTAACTTACCAAGCAGTTGAGCGTGTGATTTAAATAATGTGGTAAGAGAGCGACTGATCGTTTAACGAGAATTTTCATCGTGGGTAAATATGAATTATATGCAACTTAGTTGAAGACTAACAAATCTGTTGTTGAACTGGGCACTGCCAGATTCGGGATTAAACAACCAAAGCTCAAAGAAAAGAACATACTGGTAGGTGCTTTGGGTTGCATTGAAAGTTGACTGCTTATTTACTGTATACTGCACATCGTTGATAGTTAAACGTCCAATTGTTGTTTGATTTCCCGCAGAGTAAAAGTTAGATATGCTAAACGTTACAGGTTTAAGCCAAGTTTGCCCGTCTTGCACTTGAAATCTGAACTCATAAAGTGGCGCAAGTGAACTTGGGGTTCCCTGCTCACTGTTGGGCAAGGGATCGTCCCTGTTTGCAAGTTTCAGGTATAGTACGTAGTAAGAGGAGGAGCCAAGATGATTGGTTACGCCAGCATAAAAGGTGTAGCTAACATCGCTATCGATGTTGTAGGGATAATTGTCAGCAATCTGCAGCTGGTCAAGCAGGAAAAGCTCTGAAAAAGGCTCACCCTGAGGCAACTTAACAATTAATCCAACAGTTGGAGATGCAACAAGCAATACAGCAATTAAACAGGTAGCTGCGAAAACAAGCTTGTAATCACTGAGTTTCAGGGGCATTTACCTCCGGCGTCCAAGTCATCATACGTTTTAGGTATATTTTTTTGAAAAATTTCCACCCAAAAAAGAAAACAGCCAAACAAACAACTATACCACCAACAGAACCCACCGCTGTTTCAATAAGAATTGTCTGTGTTTTTTCAATGCCTTCCTCTTTTAAGGTTGCAGCTTGAGCTTTCACTGTGTTAGATATTTGTATTACTTGTTCAGTATAAGATGCAGTGGAACCAGTGTTTCCCGAAAGGTAAGCGTTTTGGGCGTCCGCAAGCAGTATCGATGCAGTATCAAGCTGCTCAAGAAGACTTGTGATGTCTTGCCCAGTTTTTTCTGCCTCAAAGGTCGCTGTGAAAGCTTGATTTAGGGCAGTTTCCGCTGCACTTATACGTGCATCTTGTGCACTTACTAAAACTGGAAAAGCAAAACCACACAGTAACAGAACCAGCAATACAGTAACTGCAACTTTAGTTGTGTGCATTTGTTTCATCACTTAAGGTTACAGATTAGTGGCACGGCTAATTTTCAGATTAGAAATTTTTTCCAGTTCAGCGCGTTTTTGCTGCATGTCGCATGCCCATTTTCTCATAGCACTGCTACATCGTGTGTACTCAGTGTAGATGCTTAAAAATTCATGGCCAACCTCGGTTGGAGTGTAACATTCAAGGGTTTGGTCAAATTTTATCAGGGAAGCCGCACCCATTTCTGAGAGGTAACGCTGCAGAACCTTATAGTTTAGGTTTGCCTGATACATAATTTGTGTTTTTTTAGCGTTTCCACTTGCTATTTCTAAGATTTTTGCCATGATGTCTATTTTTTCACGGTAGATTCCCAAACAGAGTCACTCCTAAAAAACGTTTAAAATGAATTATTTACTAAAAATACAAGATTTTGTTAAGGTTACTTGTGGAGCCAGCCTCTGCCGCCTTTTTTTGGCTGGTTACGCTCGGCTTTGGCTTCTGGTTTGAAGGCAATTTTTTGTTTTTGGGTTTTTATTTGGGTTTTTACGAATTTGTTCCAGCCGCCAACTGTAGGGGTGGTGGGTTCTTACTTGGAGGGAACTTTGTGCTGTTTTAATATGTCGGTAAATTCTATAGGTTTGCAGTTGCGGGTAGCGTGAATGATTGTGCCTTTGTCAACAAAAAGTTTATCATAATTACCCACGGCGATGCCTTCGGCTCGGATTTTATCATCAAGGCGTTCGTTCCAGAGTTTTTTCCACTCTGTGCGCAGTTCGTCTACGAGGTTTTTTTGGTTCAAAGCCAAGCTATTAAATCCCTTCCTGAAGGAAGCAGATGAGCAAGGGTTTATGTTGCTTTCTGTCTTTTTTGCTCATTCTCTCCTTTCTAGTTAGCCATCTCAACTAAGCTATACGGAAGTGTAACAAATATATAAATTATCTATATGAAAACATCTAATAATCCATAATTTGAAGTTTATAAACAAAACCCAAACCTTAACCGTCTCAGAAGGCTACTGTGGCGAAAAGTTTGGCAATCACTGTTTGTATTATTTCTACAGCAACTCTGAACCTAAGCAACTACCACATAATCAGCAAGCCTATTTGCCACCTATTAGGCTCCAAATAGAAATTCTATGCAGAAACTATAGAGGGGAGAGCACCCTAATAGAACATTTTCAAACTAAACCGTTATTTTCATACTATAACTCTTCTTTGAGAGCAACAGATGTTTGAAAGTGTTTTTAGGAAAAGTCTATAATGACTAAACACATTGTTGAGTGTTAGGATGTGAAAAATTATGTCTACAGATCCACAGGGAAATTGGGATCAGTCAACCTTTGACCAGAAAATGAAAGATAGCAAAAACGAGCTTCAAGTGCTACGCGACGAACTCAACAGCCTCATGATCAGGTGCGTAATACGTGCACTCAAAACTTATCAGGCAACAAAAAATGACCCTCTAAAATCAAATGAAATTGCAAACCTAACCCGCTACGAACTCAACAACGTAATCTCAGATTTGCAACAGCCAGACAACATTGCAGAAATCAACCAGAAAGTCAAAGAAGAATGGGAAAAACAGCAAAATCCCTAATCTCTTATTTTTTAGATTGTTTTAAAAAAGAAAAAATTTTGTTAAAAAGGAAAATTATTGTTTTCTGAGACAGAACTCTTCCATTACTGGCATGAGTTTTGGAGCAGCATAAACAACTTGTCTATCGTCCAGTAAACCAACCAGTGCGCCTTGTTTGTCAACAATTGGTAAGTGCTTTATGCGCCAGTGTTGCATCAGTTTTGCTGCTTCTTCAAGAGTTGCGTTTTCTTCGATAACTACGAGTGGGTTTGTGTAGACCATTCTTGCAATGATTGTTTTAAGAGGTGTTCCTGCTTCGACTGCGCGGATCAGGAGGTCTTTTACTGTGATGATGCCTGTTGGTTTTCCGCTTTGGATAACTAGGATTGCGTCTTTGTCGTATTTGTTCATGATTTCGACTACTTCTTGCACGACTGTGTTGTTGGTTACGGTTTTAACATCTTTTTGCATGATATCTTTTACGACGACATTGCTTGTCATTTATATTTTTCACCTTAATGCTGTATGACAGACGCACTTGTGGTTTATCAATTTTTTGTATAAACCACCAAGTCAACATTTAAAGGCGCCCAAGCAGCCATCTATAATGGAGAAAACACAGTTTTTGAACACGCCCAAATATGCACCCGAACTTGACAACGCAAAAACCTACGCCCAAATCTGGAACATTGTAAAAGACACTGCTGAATACGCGTTGAGTAAACGCAGAGGCAACCTGATGCTGTTTTTGGAAGATTTACCTCTTCAGTTGGGAGCATACTACCCCGTGGGAACCAACAACATTGTCCTAAACCGAGCCTTAGTTGACATTGTAGAAGCCCAAATTAAAACTAAACCAACCATAAACGCTTTGATCTATAATCTTCTTCTGCACGAGTACCTGCACGCGCTGGGCGAAATGTCTGAAAAAGAAGTTAGGCATCAGGTGATTGAAGTTGCCAAAAAAAGTTTCGGAGAAAATCACATAGCAACGGAGCTTGCCTGTAAATCGCCGTGGATTCTGCTCAAAGATTTACCGTTGGAGTCTGTAGTTGCACCTAAGCGTGTGATGGAGATTGTGTCAGATTTTGAAAAAACCAGCGGCTACATCGTCTAAAAGACAAGAGCAATCAGGTACCCAACAACATAGACTCGTACGGCCAGAAGTGGCAAAATCACAACTAACCCAAACAATGCTGCAGTCACAGTCATAACCCGCAGTGCCATAAAAATGTCATCAGCCGCGATACCATGGTCATCGCCGAGTTTGTAGCAGCCCTGCTTTTCCAGTTGAATGTTTAAGGCGCCTGCCATCGCTGAAATTGTCCAGCCAGCGTTAAGGCTTGTAGTCTTGTTTTTGTCACGTTTGATGATGCGCAGGGATTCTTTCCAGTTATGCCCAAGTAATCCTGCAGCGGCAGCCATCAAAACCGCGGTTAAACGTGTTGGAATGTAGCCCGTCCATGAATCCATCTTTGCAGTAAACCAGCCGATATTGCGCAACTCAGGAGTCTTATACGCTACCATGCTATCTAACGTGTTAATCACACGAAACGCGAATGCCCCGGGAACCCCAAGAAGCATATAAAAGAAGAAGGGTGCTGTGATGCCGTCAGTTGTGCTCTCCGCGATTGATTCTACAGCGGCTGAGACGATTTGGCGCTCGTTTAGGCTGTTTGGGTCTCTGCGGACAATGTAGGGTAACCATTTTCTTGCCCCGTTGATGTCATTGTTTTTGAGAGCTTTTGCAATGGGAATCGTGTATTGCCCCATGCCGCGAATCGCAAACGTTGCCTTAAACAAGACTGCGCCAATGATGATGTAGATTATTGAGCCCAAATAAAGGCGTACGCCATAGAGCAGAAAGAAAACAGGCAGGGAAACCAGCGCCACCAACCCAACAACCAGCAGAACCCCGTTGGCTTTTTCAATTTTTGGGTTTTTGTTTCTAAGTTTAGGTCTAATGCAACCGATGATTTTGCCTATGCCAATTGTTGGGTGAATACTGTCTGGGATTTCGCCAAATACCATGTCAATTAAGAATCCGAAAACAAAAATCAGCACAGAATCCAAAAGCAGCGGCAAATGGAAAGCAAACAGACCCTCCAGCATCAAGCCTTCACAATCCCTCTCAGAGCATTAAGCAACCGCTCGTTTTCGCTGCGAGTTTTAACTGCGATACGAACAAAATATTCATCCAAACCTCTAAAAGACGTACAATCCCTAATCAAAAGACCCTGCTCTAGCATTTTTTGGCTAAGTTGCGCTGCTGTGAAACCTGTTTTGCGGATGTCTATGAAGAAAAAGTTTGCGTCAGCAGGAAACAGCTTAAACCCGCTGATTTGGCGCAATCCTTCTTGAAGGTATGCTTTTTCGGTTTTGATTAATGTAAGGGTTCTCTGTAGGTGCTCATTATCTTGAAGAGCGGTGACTGCGGCGGCTTGACCCAAACAGTTGAGGTTCCAAGGGATTTTGGAGCATGTCATCACGTCGATGATGTCTTGGTTGGCTATACCATAGCCGATACGCAACCCTGTTAACCCATAAATCTTTGTGAAAGATTTGAGAATGAACAAGTTAGGGTAAATGTTAATTTTGCTAACCATGGAAAGCTCACGTTCACCCTCAATGAACTCCAAGAAGTCCTCATCCAAAAACACCAAACAATCGCGTTCCATGGCGGTTTGGATTATTTTTGTTAGCTCTGCTGTTGGGGCTAGCATGCTGGTTGGATTGTTGGGGGTGCAGATGAAGATGATTTTTGCGCCCTTTACCTGCTCAAGAAAGCTGTCGGCGTCAATCTGAAAATCCCCCTCCAACTTGATAAAACGCACAGCCGAACCAGTTTTGCGAACGGCACTCTCATACTCGCCAAAAGTGGGCGCGGGCATGGCTGCATATTCGCCGGGTTTTAGGAAAACCTCGCAGAACAGGTACATTAGTTCGGTTGAGCCGTTGCCCATTATGATGTTGTTTTTGGTTACGCAGTAGTGCTTGGCGATTACAGCGCGAAGTTCGTTGCTGTTTGAGTCTGGATATGCTTGAATTCGGCTAAAACTGTCCACTATTGTGTTTAGCACTTTTTGGGATGGTCCCAGCGGGTTAACGCTTGAACTAAAATCTAAAATGTCCTCGCGGTGGAACCCAGTTTTCTCTGCTGCGTCTAGAACTTCGCCGCCGTGCACGCAGGGCGTTAGATTTCTGAGTTTATCGTTAATTAGGCTGCTGATGGGTTTCACTGTTGCTTCCTCCTCATTAAATCCAGTATTAGTGGCATAACATTTTTGCCCAGCATGTGACCCAATCCGCCATTGAATACTGCCTTTTCATTATAATGCTTTACGCCATCATGAGAGATATGCTTGCTTGCAACTGTAATGGGAACACTTATACCCAGATGCTTGCGGGTTTCGGTGCTGGTAGCGTGGTCAGCCATCAAAGCAACACAAACCTCACCCAAATCTACCCCATCAAGGATTCTGCCCACCATAGAGTCGATTTTTTGAATTACCTCAATTTTGCCTTGCAAGTTACCATCGTGACTAGCCTCATCTGTACCCTCTACATGAACAAAAACAAAATCATAATCCTTCAACGCCAAAAGCGCCGCGTCCGCCTTTGCCAGCGTGTCCGTATCCACATCACCCGTTGCACCCTCAACATCCAAAACCCTCATACCTGTAAGTTTGCCAATGCCCTTAATGATACTCACAGCGGCTACACAGGCAGCTTTAAGCGGATATTTTTGACTGAAAGGTTCAAGCTCAGGAACTAATCCGCCGCTCCAGGGAATAACAATGTTAGCTGGGAGTTGCCCTTTTGCGATTCGGGCTTGGTTTATGGGGTGGTTTTGGAGTGTTTGGTGGCTGATTTGGATGAATTCGTTGAGTGCGTCTGCGGTGGCTTTGGCTTCTGGTGTGCTGTTTAAGGGTTTTACGAGGGTTTTTTCGCCTTTTATGGGGATTTCCGCATTAACGCATCTTGAAACGTTGTTGCCCCGAATCACCAAGGCACCTTTGAAACCTAAAGTTTGCTTAAAGATAATTTGGGAGTCAGGGTTTTCTTTAAGCGACACATACTCAAGCAGTTTGCCAAGCGTTTCTGCTTCTGCACCGATGCGTCCTGCACGTTCATCCACCAAACCCATTTGGACATCAACGGTAGCAAAGTTACATCGAAACGCCAAATCCCCAGGCACAACAGGCAATCCTGCGCCTGCGGCTTCGAAGGGTCCGCGACCAAAAATTGGGATGTCATAGCCTAAAATGGCAAGATTCGCAGCGTCACTACCAGGTGCAAAGCCTGGTGAAACGGAATCTAAAAGTCCTGAGGCACCATTTGATGCGAGGCGGTCAAGGTTTGGGGTGTTTGCGGCTTCCAGAGGGGTTCTATCTTTAAGTTGGAGCAGGGCTGTATCTGCCATTCCGTCTCCCACGATGAGTATGCAGCGCGTTTTGGTTTCCCCTCCTGATTTTATGTTGACAATTTGGGATTTGGGGAGACGATATAAACATTTACGTATCCAGTTTCTGGAACAAAAGATGTGAAGGAAGCTTCTCCTTTCCCTTCAACACCCAATTTAGGCGTTGAGTATTAAAAGGGTTAGTTCAAAGCTGGGCATGTATCAAAAACCGAAATATCCACTTATTGTCTGTTAGGTGCGCCATCAGCTTAAGCCAGTTTTTGGCTTGGAAAAGCGCCATTATTGACCTCTCCTCTATCTTTTCTGCATACCTTGACTAATAGGCACCAAATAGGCAGCAAATAGGAATGTTGGTTGAACTGTTAAGCTTGCGAGGCTTTGATGGGTGCATGCTTAAAACGATACACTACAACGCCAGTAACTGCAATAACTGTACATGCAACAGCCACGCCAGCAACTAACGCTGTCATCGGCAAAGAGGGATTCTCAGAAGAACCACCAGTTAGAGTGCTTGTTGACACAGCAGACGGATTATCCTCAGAAGCTGTTGGCGATGACGTAAGTGGGGGATTTTTCAAAGACGGTCCACTGTATCCTAATGGAATATATCTTTCGTTTGTGGCGAACTTTGATGGGTTTGGTGGAGCAATCACAGTGTCAATATCCTTGCCCCCTATCGCATATAACAGGTCATTTACAACAACTAGACCAACAGTATCTCTAGAAGTAAGCATACTTGTACAGTTGCTCCAAGTGTTGGTTTGTGGGTTATACACTAAATTTAGGGTTTCCATAGTGATTCGCCCAGTATAGTCAACGCCTATTACATAGATTCCTTTAGGTGCATAGGTTCCCGAAGTAGCTGCCGCAGAAGCACAAAGAACTGTAGGTGTGGCTGCTCCGTTGTTCCATGAATCGGTTATAGTATCATAAATCTGCAGTGCATCTTGGCTTATTATGTATATTTTGTCGTCGAGTACTGCTGAAGCGTAGTCCACAACAGGATTTGGTATTGGTGTTTTTGTAGTCCAACTATTTGTTGCAATGTCGTAAACATCATTAGAATTAGTTTCTCCACTGCCGCTTATCAGATAGATTTTTCCGTTTACAACGTTTGCACATGTGTATTTTGGCGTGGGGATTGGTGTAAGTTTTGTCCATGAGTCTGTTGCTGGGTCATATACTTCGTTTGCATCTGAAACTTGGCCACCTGCCACAAGCCCTCCAATGCAGTAAACCTTGCTATTCCAAACCGCCACTCCAAAAGTGCATCTAGCCGTTGGCATGGACTGTTTTGTTGCCCAAATGTTTGTTTTTGTATCATACATTTCGTTGACGTTGGTCAGGTCTCCAGTGGTTCCACCGATAACGTAAATTTTGTTATCCACAACAGTGGCACATACTGAGCTTCGAGCTGTGGGCATATTTGCCATTGTTTGCCAAGTATTCTCTAAAGCAGATGCCTCAGCATTAACGCATAAAAAGGGAAATAAAAGCACAATAATAAAAAATGTAACTGCGAACGCTAATTTTCGAAATTGACCCACCCACACACCACCAAACAATGCAACCAATACTCTTTTAAATTTTATCACAAAACCTCCAATCAGCCACAACATTGAATCACAAATAACTTTTTCACCCTAATTCACTTTTTCATACAAAACTTCCACCCAAGCCACTAAAGTCAGAAGTTTCCTACTAAACATTATACTAATAGGAAGTATGCCTTCTTTTGAAGGTGAACCTTTAAAGTTTTGACCACTCTTTTTATTCCCCTTTGAGGCTTAACTTTGGGTGAACTGGTCTTTGTTGGTTTAGGCTTAAACGACGAAAAAGGCATAAGCTTAGCAGGCTTAGAAGAAGTCAAATCTGCAGACGCAGTTTTCATGGAAACCTACACAAGCCTAATGCCTGACTTCTCAATGGAGCGATTTGAGGCACAGGCAGGCAAAAAGGTCAGACAAATCCAGCGGCACCATTTAGAAGAGGAAAACGGTGCTGTAATTTTGCAGGCAGCCAAAGCAGGTAAAGCAGTGTTTCTGGTTCCCGGCGACCCATTCATCGCCACCACCCACACGACACTTCGCATTGACGCCGAGAAAATGGGCATCAAAACCCGCGTAATCCACGGCGCCTCGATTATTTCGGCGATAATTAGTGTTTCTGGTTTACATAATTACAAGTTTGGCAAAACCGTCACAGTACCCTTTAAAGAAAACTTTAGCCAAACCCCCTACAACGTGATAGCCCAGAACAAGAAACAGGGCTTGCACACGCTTTGCCTGTTGGATTTGAAGATGGCTGAGCACCAGTTTTTGGGGGTTGACAAGGCTTTGGAGATGCTTTTGGAGGTTGAAGCAAAAAGAGGCGAAAACATCGTGACACCTGACACGCCCGTGTTGGGGTTGGCAAGGGCAGGCAGCAAAACACCCACTCTCAAAGCCGATTTTGTTAGGAACCTGATTAAATTTGATTTTGGACCGCCACCCTACACGCTGATTTTCCCCGGCGAGTTCCAGTTTATGGAGGTTGATGCGTTGATTGCGTTTGCGGGTGCGCCTTTGGAGTTTAAGAGGTTGGCGCGATGAGTTTGGAAGAATTAATCACCAAATACATTGGGTCTGCCGAGAAAGTTTTGGCGAACCTGGAGAAGAATCCTCCACCTATCGCCATCACCGAGGAAGGCCTAAACGAAATTCTCAGTTACACGCGGGATTATTTGGAGGACGCAAAATATTATAAGGATGCAGGTAAGCTTGAAACCAGCTTAACCAGCGTTGCCTACTGTGAGGGACTGCTGGATGCACTTAGACTACTGGGAGCGGTGAAGTTTGAATGGCCGACAAGAAAACAACCATAGTTTTAGCCTCAGGCGTCTTTGACCTGCTCCATTTGGGGCACGTAAAGTACCTTGAGGAGGCAAAAGCCGCAGGCGGAAAAAACGCTAAACTCACTGTTATTGTTGCCCGAGACAGCACAGTTGAAAAACTCAAAGGTAGAAAACCCATCATGTCTGAGGATGAACGGTGTGCTCTTGTGAAGGCGTTGCGGATTGTTGATGAGGCGGTTTTGGGGGCGGAGCATTTTGACATGGCTGAAGTTATTGATTTGGTGAAGCCTGATGTTATTGCGTTGGGTTATGACCAAGAGGATATTTTGCGTCAGGTTCAAAATTATGTCACCGCAAACAAATCAGGCATTAAGGTCGTGCGGGTTGGAAAGTTTGGGCAGAATACTTTAGATAGTTCCTCAAAGATTAAAGAAAAAATAATTGAGAAATCTAAAAGATGAGCACGTGATGGAAAAAAGCTCGCAAAAATTCAGGGTTACTTACGTTCTGATTGCAGTAACCATTGCTGCGTACGTTTACACATCCATTGCAGGCGGTGACGCAGTGAACACAAGCGCCAGCATGGTGTACCAGTGGGGGCAATGGAACTTTGCGGTTTTCCACGGATTATACTATCAACTGTTCACATCCATGTTTGTTCATGCAAGCATCGCTCACTTAGCGGGAAACATGTTGTTTCTTTTGATTTTCGGGTTACGGGGCGAAGAACTGTTCTCGCTGCCTGAATACTTGGGAATTTACTTTATCGGTGGCTTAATGGGCAATTTGTTATCGCTTTCATTTGGTCCAGACTTTGTCAGTGTTGGGGCATCAGGAGCTATCTTTAGCTTGTTTGGCGCATGCGTAATTTATACGCGTCGTTCAGTTCGGCAGTCAATTGTGGGTGCGTTGGGATATGCTTTCTTTTTGTTACTGTTTAGTTCAGGAGCTGGCGTTAATGATTTGGCGCATATTGGCGGTTTAGTGTTTGGGTTGGTTGCAGGTTACCTTTTAGCTTCAAGAAGAAAACCTGAAGACCAATACAATATCAGATTCTCGATGACGACGCCGTTTTAGGCTTCAGGAGAAGTGAAAACTTCCACTTTAACCTTGACGCCATCTTTAAGGTTTAGTTGTTTTCGCAAAAACACAGGCGCAATAATTTCAAGAACCGAAAAGTCGTAATGGCTACGTACAGCAATAATTAAGGCACCTTTGACTTTGTTTCCGATGATTGCGGGGTAACATTTTACCAAGCCAAACGTTCGGTCTTCTCCTGTGAAGCCCTGAATTTCAATGGCGGGGTAAGCGTCTAGTTCCATGCGGGTTTTAATGTCGTAGTCTGTGGTTAATTTGAGGTTTAAAGTGCCGACGTAGGGGTTAAAACCCAGTTTTTCAGCTAACTGTTTATGGTATGCTTCCCGTCCAATGTAGTATGCACCTTCTCCAAGCCCAGTGAAAACTGTTCCTTCTAGGGTAACGGAGGGTGGGTACTCTTTTTCCATTAGCATTTTAAGGTTAGAGTACAGTTTGAGCAGTTCGTGGCTACCGGCTTCGTCGATTTTGATTAGGCTGCCTTCTGGGGTTATGTTGCGTGTTATCCAGCCTTTGCGTTCTAGCTCGATGAGGTAGCGTGAGGCGGTCTGTTGGCTAATGCCAAGCTTATCGGCTAAGAACTCGGTTGATACTTTGGCGGTTCGCCTATACGCGCCCATCTCTGCCAGTTTTAGTAGCATAAAAATGTGTTGCCAGTTGTGTTTTTCAGCCATACCAATCTCTCTAACTTAATTTTACAGTATGGTAAGTGAATATTTAAGCAAAACGAAAGGGACACCTAAAAACCAATAAGTTTAGGCACTTAATTAATTGTATTTGGGAGCCCCTTGATAGGAAACGTTTTTGATGAAATGGGAACTTACTGGGCACAAATCGCACAGCAACACTACACAGAAAAACAAGTGCACTTCCTAAAAACCATACTCAACAAAAACGCCGCCATACTGGACCTTGCCTGTGGAACCGCCAGACATCTAAACAGCCTCACCGAGAACGGTTTTGAAGTTGTAGGCTTGGACACCTCAGCAGGGCTTCTGAAAATTGCTAAAACACAAAACCCAAACGCACAACTGGTTAGGGGTGACATGCGGAGCCTGCCGTTTAAGAAGGGATGTTTTGGAGCTGTCGTTAACATGGACACAAGTGTGGGGTATCTGCCGTCGGCACAGGATGATTTGCAGGTTTTACGGGAAGCAAATCGAATCCTTGCCAGTGGGGGCTTGCTTGTAGTAGACATCTTTAACAAGTTGCAGATTGCCCAAAAATATGCAGTACCTAAACAGGAAATGTGGGAGTATCCAAGTTTTTATTTGACTCAGCAAAGGGTACTGGATTTAGATGAGGTGATGGAGGATTTTTGGGTTACCAAAGATAAGGCAAATGGTGAAATCCGCAGTTTTGTTCATCGTGTCCGCCTCTACGGGGTAGGGGAACTGCAAGGTTTGCTTGGGAGCGCAGGGTTTTTGGTGGAAGAAGTGTTTGGTGATTATGACTGCTCAGTTTTTAGTGTTGAATCTAAAAGGTTAATTTTGATTGCATACAGCAGATGACAGATTTCAGTGAATTACAAAGTGTTTTTACATAAAACCTATAAGTACCCTGAAAGAAACAACAATATAAAGTGAAATTGATGAAAACGTGGAAACTCCAGCTTTCTATGGTTACCACCCTAGCAGTGATTTTTGGATTAACAACTCTTGTGTTCACCGCTGTTCTAACCTTAGCTAATGTGGGTCTTAGCTTAATCACCATCGGCGTGCTGGTTGTAGCCTTTAACATTGGTCAGTGGCTACTGGCGCCATATCTTGTTGATGCAATGTACAAAGTCAAAGCTATCCCAGAAAATGAGCATCCCGAACTTCACCGAATCGTTGAGGAACTAAGCAGAAAAAGCAAAATCGCCAAACCCAAACTCATGCTCGCCCAAATCCCCCTGCCAAACGCTTTCGCCTATGGCTCACCATTGTCAGGAAACCGTGTTGCCATCACAGAGGGACTACTAAACAGCCTAAACCCTGGGGAAGTTGAAGCCGTTATTGGGCACGAGTTTGGACACCTAAAACACCGTGATGTCCAAGTTATGCTTGCAGTTTCATTTCTGCCTGCATTGTTCTACTTTATTGGTTACTCACTTTTGCTCTCAGGCATATTTGGCGGAAACCGCAGAAACGGTGAAGGCAGCAACGCGCTTATCGGGTTTGCCTTTATGGCGTTCTCATGGTTGCTCACATTATTCACACTGTATCTTAGCAGACTTCGTGAGTATTACGCTGACCAGCACAGCGCCAGTGTTGTTGACAATGGAGCAAGCAAACTCTCAACGGGCTTGGCAAAAATTGTTCATTCAAGCAAAAACGTCATGAAATATCAGCAGCAGAGCCAGCAACAGCAAACTAACACTTCCTTTAAAGCCCTTTTTATTGCGAACCCTGACACTGCAGCTATGGATTCCCAATTATTAAATGATGTAGCTGCGAATGGTTTGGTTGAGGAAATTCTCAAGAAAGAGCCAACCTTTGGCGAAAAACTAATGGAAGCTCTTTCCACGCATCCAAATATTGTGAAGCGTTTGCGTGCACTAAAAGAGTTGGGCGCCTAAAAGAAGGAATTGAAGTTTTTTTCTTGTCCTATTGTTGTTGCTTCGTAGTGACCAGGGTAAACTGTAAAGTTTTCAGGCAACGCCATCAGCTTCTTTAGCGATTGTGCCATATCCTCGCCTGAGCCACCTTCAAAATCAGTTCTGCCGATGCCTCCAGCAAATAGAGTGTCACCGCTGAAAACCAGTCTATCACTGACAAGACAAATACTGCCTGGTGAGTGCCCAGGAGTTTCCATGACTTTTAGGGATTCCGCGCCAAACCTGATAAGTTCACCTTCTTTGAGCGTTGTGATGTCTAAGTGTGCGTTTTCGCTTCGCGTGGTTAGGTAGTGCTTGTCGTTTGGGTGTATGTATACGGGTACACCGTACTTTTTTTGAAGATAACTGTCGCCGCCGATATGGTCGTGGTGTCCATGCGTGTTGATGATGCAGTTAATTTTTAACCCTGCTTTCTCTATGTAATCAACAACCTGTTTAGCTTCGTAAGTGTAGTCAAAACCAGGGTCTATGATTAGTGCTTCCTTGGTCTGGGAATCACTTACAACGTAGCAGTTTGTTTGCAGGTTTCCAACAGGGAAAACTTCAATTTGCATACTAAACCATCACGCAAAATAGTAAAGAGAATAAAATAAAGTGTTTGCTGACAAAACAGCTTATTGAATGTCAACCACTTGGTTAAAGCCAGTGACTTTTATGGTGCTTTTGCATTTAGCGCAACTAACTACCAGTTCAGCCAGTTCATCATTAACAATTTTGGTCTCCAAAATTTCGTAAGTCGTCTCTGTTTCGTCTTCCGGCGAAATCAGCGCACTGCATTTTGGACACGCAAAAGAACCATCGCTGTTAGCATCTACAACTTTTATTACATATTCTCCGATGTTTTTTGCCATTTTTGCTTTCCTCATAACTCTTGCCAACTAATTCTTCTTTCCCTAGTTTATCTTTCTGTAACGTTTTGGCTTTTAAAACTAACTGTAAAAAAAGTAAAAAAGAAAAGATTATTCCTCAGAGAAATTCTCTGGGGAAATATAGTCGCCATACTTCTCTTGGGCTTCCAACAGCCTGCTACGTTGCAAATACAAGATGCCAAACATTTCCAGCGGGATTTCTGTGACGTTTTCTTGATAGAACTGGGAAACCCGCTCAATTTTTGCAAGGTTTTCTGGCACTCTAAGGGTAAATTGTTTGATGTAGTCTTCTTTTGAGTAGTCCTTGTCTAGCACTTCTTTGAAGAGCACTTTGAGGTCCTCATATTTTGGAAGGTAGCCCGTTGGGGATTTCAGTGCACCAGCTTCACCGTGGACGCGTAGTTCCATCCATTTAATCCACACATGCTTGTCTTGGGGAGTATTGAGGTATTTGTTGGTTTCGCGGTCTCGCAGGAAATAGTTTACGCCGAAAACCAGAGGTGCTTTTTTGAGTTTTGCACCAAAGTTGAGGTTGTTTTGAACGTTTTTACCCAGTGGAATGCTGATGAAGTCTTGGATGCTCATCATGTTGATTTCGGGAACGCCTTCTTTCCCGATTGTTGCAAAGGTGGTTTCTGTTTCAAGGGATGCGCCGTAGGCAACGATGCCGTGTTCCCAGCTGAAACTTTGCTGGACAGGCACGTAGGCTTTTGCGTCTCTTCCACCATACATTACTCCGCCTAACTCTACACCGTTGGGATTGTTAAGTTCAGGATCAACATTTTCCAGTGCTGAAAGAGTTACTGCATAACGAGCGTTTTTGTTTGCTGCGGGGACATCTTTGCCGGTTTCGTCTTTTTTGCCCTCGTACCATTTGCCAGTGTAGTTTAAGCCTTCTTTAGGTAATTCTTGTCCCATTCCAAGCCAGTATGGTTTGCCATCTTTTACTAGAATGTTGGAGAAGATGATTTCGCCTGGGTTAGTGAGAACCTTCCAGATTAAGGCATCATCTTTGGGGTTAACGTCCTGTATGATGCCAAAAATGCCTGATTCCACGTTAACTGCGCGGGCTACAGAGTCAATATCGCGGATGTATGCGATGTCATCTCCAAGGATGGTTTCGCCGGGCAGCATAGCAGTTGAGGTTTTTCCGCATGCACTTGGGAAAGCACCTGCAAAGTAGGTTTTACGCTTGTTTGGACCAAACACACCCATAAGCAACATGTGCTCAGCCAGCCAGCCTTCACTGCTTGCCTTACGAATGGCAAGGCGGAAAGCGAGTTTTTTGAAGCCAACACTGTTTCCAGCATACTGGGTGTTTACGCTGTAAATGGTGTTGTCCATGTGGTCAATGTAGATGCATTTTTTGTTATGGTCTGCGCTGACCATGTCCTCTGTTAGTCTTCCTGCAGAGTGCAGCACACATAAAAAGTCGCTTTTTGGTCCTGCCTTAACAAACTGTTCATAGCCTGGGCGGTACAGAAGGCTTTCAGTGTGGGCAACGTACCATGAATCAGTGCATTGCAAGCCAAGAATTGTAAAAACAGAGTCAGCAGGTCCTAGGGAAATAAAGCGGACAATCATTGTTTTTTCTGTCATTGAGTTACGCAGTAAATCGCGGACTTCGCCTAAACCTTCCTGCCTGTCTATCTGATTGAGTGCTTTGCTTAAAGTAACACCTTTGGGTACAAGATATTTGGTTGCTTGGCGGTCTCGGCCTTGGTCGTGTTCACCATCAAAATGGATTGTGTGGCCTTCAAGAGTCAGGATTGCTTGTTCTTCGCCTGAGGCTATTGCCATTTTTCTTAGGTGTTCGAGGTCTTGGGGTGAGTCGCTGCAGATAAAAATTTCTTTGGGATGGCACAAATCACTTCTTTTAGCGATGAACTCGTGCACGATTGGGTTGCCAATTGCGCTTAGTTTTTTGAAATCTGCTGGGCTTAATTTTGGTTGGAGTGCTTCAAGATATGCATTCATTAAAGTTCACTTAAAGTTGGTTTACGTTTCCAGGTACTCTTGGGAAGGGTTGGCACTCAGCAATATGTTTTACTCCGGTAATCCATCCGACTATGCGTTCCATTCCGATGCCGCCGCCAGCTGTGGGTCTTAGCCTGCCTTCTTCTGCCATTTTGAGTACGAGGGAATAGTTTTCTTTGTTGACTTGGTCACGTTCGATTTTGGTTAAGATTTTACTATATTCATATTCACGTTTGGCACCTGAGAGAACCTCACCAAAATCAGGCATAAACAGGTCATAGTTGTCCCATTTGCCAGTTGTAAAGTCTTCAAAATCGTAAAATTCTCTTGGAATGTTAGTTACCCATGCAGGCTCGGTTATTTCATTTGCTATACCTGCTTCCCAATCTACACCATATTTGGCTTCTAAATCTGCGCGGTCATACACTTTGAAGGGACGTGTTGGAACTTTTAGGGAGTCACATCTGCAAAGCAGGTTTAATTCGGGTTCCATATCCTTCTGCAAGTCTTTGACGAGAGTGCAGATGGCTTCTTCAACTAATGTAAAAACATCCTTTGAGCTTGCATCACATAATTCAAAGTCTAACTGGGTAAACTCGTAGATGTGTTTGCCTGTTTGGGCGCGTGCTGCTTTTTCTATGCGGATGTTTGGTGAGAGAATGAATAGTTTGGGGTAGGCTGTTGAGGCAGCGATGAGTTTGTGGATAATCATGCTGGCGGTTGTGCGGACTGGTTTTCCGTAAATGTCTACTTCTATGCGTTTTTCGATGGACGCGCCTGGGTCTGGCCAGAGGGGGTCGGTGCTTTGGCTTAGCGCAACGGGTAGGAGCCATTGGAAGCCTTTGTTGGTGTAGGTGTTTGTTAGGCTTTTTAGGGTGTAGGTCATGATTTTGCCTATGCAGGCTTTTCTTTCTATTTCAGTTGGAGTTAGTTGTTCTAGTGATTTTGGAATTGGAATAACTTGCTGAGTTTGCATTTTAATCACTGGATTTTTAATTATGGGTGTTAAGGTACCAAAAGACGATTATAAATTTATTACTGAAAAACCTGAAGATTTTACCATTTCCTGCAGATTTTTATACTTGAGCATTGTAATATTTACACATGAGCATTAAACTTGACCAGAAAGACCTCGCCATCCTACAAATCATCCAAGAAAACAGCAAACTAACCGCCAACCAAATAGGCAAAAAAATCAACGTACCAATCACCACTGTCTTCGCAAAAATTAAACGCATGGAAGAAGCAGGCATAATCAAAGAATACCGCGCCATCCTCGCACCAGAAAAAATCAATACCGCAACCGCAGCCTTCATATTAGCATCAGTATCATACAATAACTCCCAAGTTACACAGCGAGAAGTTGCCATGGAAATCGCCAAACTATTAGAAGTCCAAGAAGTCCATATAATAACAGGCGACTGGGACTTGCTCATTAAACTCCGCGCAGAAAACGTGGAAGCCATCGGCAAATTCGTAGTTGACAAACTCCGCTCCATCAAAGGCTTAGACAAAACCTTGACCTGCATGGTTTTTGAAACAGTCAAAGAAACAACCAGTCTGCCGACGCCACCAAAGAAGAACTCCCTCTAAGTTGACGACTAATAGTTTATTTTCTTGTGAAGTAGAGCACAGCGATGCAATCGTTAAGTTGCGTTGGCTCTCGTGCTTTCTTGAAGCCTGACTCTAGAAATTTGTTCTCTACCAAAGTTTTGAGTTCTTTGGTGTGAGTTTCGATGAAGTAAAAATCAACTAATCCCAAAACCTCTGGGTCTATACTGGTTAAGCATTTTTCGGCTCCTTCACAGTCAATTTTTGCAATATCGGGTTTACTTTCCAAAATGACGCGGGAGATATTTTTGATTTTAATGACAGCTTGCTTTTGTCCTCTGCTTAATAATCCAAAGCCTATATCTATCTTGTCATAGTTGATAACCTGTGTTCCATCCGTCTCCCCGATGCCTTCATTATACAATTCAGCATTAATGTGATTTAACCGGATATTTTCCTTAATCAATTCTTGATACTCAGCAATGGGTTCGTATATGACGACTTTAGCTGCACCTATACTTGAGAAATACGCGGCTGTTTCACCGCAGAAGCCACCAACATCCAGCACCACTTTGTTTTGGAAGTTGTTTTCGTAGAGTTTCTCTTCGAGACATTCGATAAAGTATACATAAAGTACGTCCATGGGACCGATGAGGTTGAGTTTTTCAGATTTTATTTCAAAGAGGTTTTCGCCTGTTTGCTCTATGCTATAGACAGAGCCGTCTTTGCAGAGGTCATATTGGGTTAAGGTTCGCTTAATAGTCCAGTTTCGGCTATTTAGGTCAAGCAATAAATCGAACAAGAAACGACCGGTTGCGGGATAGTTTGTTTGGTAGACAAAGCCATCTTTTTTGATTATACATCCGCTGCCAGTTTTTTCTATGCTGTACCCTTGCTTTTGCAGTTTCCAAAACCAGTCCCTTAGCAGGGTATACTGCAAGTAGTTTGTTTTTGCCTCGACACCGTTTCTAAACCTGATTATTTGAGGGGTTTGGGATTTTCTTAGCCGCATAACACTCCAAAAGCCACGTGTTGTTAGAATAGTTCGATATAACCCACTAAGTGTCGGCATAACGGTAATCCCCAATAACATAGCTTTGTATCATAAACATCTTTCGCGTTTTATAAAAAGAAAAATTGAGTTAAACAGAACTTGAATAGTACAGCAGCGGCAGCGCCAGAAGCACTGTGTTTTTTCCCTTGGATGTTAAGGTGTATTCCACACGAAGCGGCGGTCCCGATGTGATGTTACGGGTTATGTAGCCGTTTTTTTGGAGCATTTTGAGTTTGTCGGAGAGGGTTCTGGAGTTTACGGTTAGTGTTTTTTTGATTTCTCCAAATCCGATGGCGTCTTTGAGGAAGAGGGTGTAGAGGATTTCTAGGCTCCATTTTTGGAAGAGCAGGTTGAAGGTTTCTTGTAGGCTGTCGAGTTCGAGTTTGAGTTCGGTGGGGGTGATTTTTTGGGTTTCTACGATTTGGCTGAAGGTTTCTTCTACGCCTTTGAGGACTTGGTTCATGCGGGTTTCGACGATTTTGCGGAATTCAGCGCTCAATGTTAATGGTGGGTTGCTCATTGCGGGTTACACCTGGTGTATTGTGGCTCACTTCACCCTTTATAAGGGTTTACTTATACAACAAGGTATACAAAGTAAAGTAACTTGGAGGGCACATTAATGGAAAAATATGACGCCATAGTAGTAGGTGCTGGAACAGCAGGCTGCCTCGCAGCAAAAACCATCGCCGAAAAAGGCTTAAAAGTAGCAATAGTTGAAAAAAAACCCAAAGATGAAATCGGAAAAAAAATCTGCGGTGACGCCCTAGGCGAGCACCACCTAACATTTTTGGGACTTGAAAAACCCAACGGCGGCGAATTAGAAACCAAAATCGACGGCATGAAAATCTTCTCCCCAGACGAAAACACAGTCTTTACCGTCGCAGACAACGATTTCAAAGGCTACATCCTCAACAGGCACCTATTTGGTCAATGGTTACTCAAAAAAGCCACCGACACAGGTGCTCAACTAAAAGACAACACAAACCTACGCTCACCTATAATCGAAAAAGGCGCAGTAGTAGGCATCACAGCCAAAAACATGAAAACAGGCGATGTCTGCGAATTGCGCAGCAAAGTAGTCGTTGATGCTACAGGCTATTTTGGTATGGTACGCAAGCAACTTCCAGCCGAACTTGGCATAGACCGTCAAATCGACAACGAAGATGTTGAAGCATGCTACCGCGAAATCCGCACACTTAAACAGAACACTGAAAACACTAGGTACTGCGAAATTTACCTCAACCAAAAAGCATCCCCTGGCGGCTACATCTGGATTTTCCCCTACGGCGGCGCACGCGTAAACGTAGGCATCGGAGCCATCATGAGAAAAACCGGTTACCCCAACCCTAAAGAACAACTCTACAAAACAGCATTCAAAAAACCAATGTTTGAAGACTCAACCGTTGAAACAGGCGGCGCATGGTTTGACCCCGTACGCAGACCCTTAGACAACATGGTCGGCAACGGAGTTGTCCTTGTCGGCGATGCGGCATCTTTGGTTAACCCGATTCACGGCGGCGGTATTGGGCCTTCAATGCTTAGCGGTCACTTTGTAGGGCTACAAATCGTTGAAGCACTAAGCAAAGGTGAGCCAACTAAAGAGGCACTGTGGGGCTACAACAAGAGATACATTGACACCTACGGCAAAAAGCAAGGCGCACTAGACATTTTCAAGCTGTTCCTTCTCTCATGCAGTGACGAAGACCTCAACTATGGCATGAACCAGAAACTCATGACTGAAGATGACGTCCTCAAAGCAGGTATGGGAGACGACTTCAAACTTAACATCACCGAAACAGCTAAACGCGTCTTCCGCGGCATCCGCAAAGTCGGCTTCCTAAACAAGCTCCACACCACCGTATCGATGATGAAGGAGTTGAGTGCACACTATAACACCTACCCAGCTACACCAGTCGGCTTTGAAACATGGCAAACACAAACCATCAAAATCATTGATGAAGCCAGAGAAAAACTCGTAAAGTAACCCCAAGGCGGTTTTTATCGCCAATTATTTTTTTCTGTTTTAGAGCAAACGCTAAATTATGCAGAAGCACGTGATATGTGAAAACACGTGAACAAAAACATGCCAGACCCTAAAAGCACAAAAGCAAACGCGATGCTGTGCCCTTTCTGCTGTGTTGAATACCTTGAGATAGAGGTTGACCTTGAAATTGACGGGGAGATTTTGCGTGATGTGAAGGCGTTGCGATGCCCCAACTGTCAAGATGAACAGTTTTCCCCTGAGCACTTAGAAGAAATCAGCAAAAAACTAAAAGAAAAAGATTAGGAAAAAATTAGGGCTTGTTTTTGAATTCTAAAGCGCCATTCTTTTCATCAATTATGATAGTAGCGGTTTTGTCGACTTTTTCTTGCAGAATTATCTTTGAAAGCTCATTGAGAATGTTGCGCTGAATTACTCGTTTTATTGGTCTTGAGCCGAATTGGGGGTCAAACCCTACTTTTGCAATGTGGTCTATTGCTTTTTTTGTGACTTCGATTTGGATATTGTTCTTTTCAAGCATTTTTTGGATGATTCGCAGTTGGTTTTCAACGATTTTCTGGATTTCTTCTTCATTTAGAGGCTGGAACATGATGATTTCGTCGACGCGGTTTAGGAATTCGGGTCTGATGGTTTTCTTCAGTAAACTGAAAACTTGTTCTTTGGTTTGGTTCCACACTTTTTCGCGGTTCTCAGTTGTGGCTTTTTCTAAGTTTTCTTGGATGATATGAGAGCCAATGTTTGAGGTCATAATGATGATGGTGTTTTTGAAGTCAACGGTTCGGCCTTTGTTGTCGGTTAATCTGCCATCGTCCAGAACTTGCAGAAGTATATTAAAGACGTCTGGATGTGCCTTTTCAATTTCATCAAGTAACACAACCGAATATGGTTTTCTTCGCACAGCCTCGGTTAATTGACCACTCTCTTCATAACCAACATAACCCGGGGGCGCACCCACTAACCTTGAAACCGTGTGGCGCTCTTGATATTCGGACATGTCAATGCGGATCATATTGTTTTCGTTATTGAACAAGAACTCAGCGAGGGCTTTTGCAAGCTCGGTCTTGCCAACACCCGTGGTGCCTAAAAATATGAATGAACCAATGGGACGTTTGGGGTCTTGGAGTCCTGCTCGGCTTCGTCTTATAGCATCAGAAACCGCTTCTATCGCCTCATCCTGCCCGACAACTCTTTGGTGAAGCGCATCCTCAATGTTTAGTAGTTTTTCTTTTTCGCTTTGCAGCATTCGACTAACAGGAATACCCGTCCAGTGGGAAACTACTTCAGCGATTTCTTCAGCGCCAATTTCTTCTTTGACAAGCGGTGTGTCCTTTTGTAGTTCGGAGAGTTTTTGTTTTAGGGTTTCAATGGTTTTGGTTGCTTCAGGGATTTTGCCGTACCTGATTTCGGCGACTTTTCCCAAATCGCCTCTACGGTTGGCATTTTCCTCTTCAAACCTTAACTGTTCAATTTCGTTCTTTTTCTTTTGAATTTGGTCAACGATTTCTTTTTCAGCTTGCCATTTTGCTTTAAGTTTGTTTCTTTCCTCGCCCAGATTTGCGATTTCTTGATTTAGTGCTTTGAGTTTTGTTGCGTCTTTTTCTCTTTTTATGGCTTCCCGCTCGATTTCCAGTTGTCGGATTTTGTGTTCGATTGTTTCTAATTCTTCAGGAGCTGAATTGATTTCCAATTTTAGTTTTGATGCTGCTTCATCTATTAGGTCAATTGCTTTGTCAGGAAGGAACCTGTCAGTTATGTAGCGTTGGGATAACTCGACTGCAGCTATGATTGCTTCATCTTTGATTCTAATATGGTGAAACACTTCATAACGCTCCTTTAAGCCTCGTAGAATAGAGATTGCATCAATAGTATCAGGTTCATTAACCATTACAGGCTGGAAACGCCTTTCAAGGGCTTTGTCTTTCTCAAAATATTTCTGGTACTCCTTAAGAGTGGTCGCGCCTATTGCACGTAACTCACCTCTGGCCAAGGCAGGTTTTAAGATGTTTGCTGCATCCATGGCGCCTTCACTTGCACCCGCACCAACTAACGTGTGGATTTCATCAATAAACAAGACTATTTCACCTTCAGAGGAAACCACCTCTTTTACGACGCTTTTGAGTCGCTCTTCGAATTCACCCTTATATTTTGCTCCAGCAATCAACGCACCCATATCCAGTGAATAAATCTGTTTGGATTTGAGGTTTTCAGGAACATCACCATTCACTATGCGATGAGCTAATCCTTCTGCAATGGCGGTTTTACCAACTCCAGGTTCGCCGATAAGAATAGGATTGTTTTTTGTTCGTCTTGACAGGATTTGCAGGACACGGCGGATTTCGTCTTCTCGACCAATAACTGGGTCCAGTTTTCCTGTTTTGGCTTTGTCGTTGAGGTTTATTGCAAACCGGTTTAGTGCATTGTAGGTTTCATCTGTTGTTTGTGAATTCACAGTTGATCCCTTCCTTAATTGCTTAATTGCTTCTTTTAGTTCTTTTTCTGAAACTCCGCTGTTTTGCAACAATCGCGTAGCTGAATCATTCAACGACAAGATTGCTAAAAGCAACTGCTCAATTGAGACAAATTTGTCCTGACTCTCCGAAGCAAGGTCTTGAGCTTTCCTAAGAGCCTTGTTAGAATTAGTAGATAGGTAATGTTCACCGCCAGTGACCTTGGGCAAGGAATCAATCAGTCTGTCAAGTGAAGCGGATAAGCTGGCTGAATCTACATTGAACCGTTTTAGCAGAAAAGGAACTACGCTTTCGTCAACAAGCAACATTGCCTTTAGAATGTGGGCAGGCTCGATTGCTTGGTTTTGGCTGGATGTGGCTATTTCTACGGCTTTTTGGAGGACTTCTTGAGATTTGATTGTAAAATTGTTAAGACTCATAATCCCAAATTTTCTTAAGAATATTTGAATTTTTTGGAAAGGGGACGACTTGACGCTGAATTTCAAAGCGAACCTTCAAAGAAGAATGGTTAACTCAGAAAGGCGACAAGCAACAATGCAAACAATCAAGCAAAAAAACCAAAAAGGGAAGAAGGAGAAAGAATTTGTATAGCAAAGTGTCAAGTGGTTTGGGTTTTGCTTTTCTTTGCTTTTTTGGCTTTTCGCTTTTCGTCGCGTTCTTTTTTAGTTAAAGGTTTTTCTTTTTTTGGCATAACCATCCTCAGAAAAAATATTTTGTTTGTGCTTTAATATTTTTCGTAAGTCACAATTCTGTAACGATAATTTTGAGCATGCAAACCTCAAAGAAAAAGTGCTGAATCAAACATAACCCATCAACATTCCTATTTGGCATCTATTAGGCTCCAAATAGAAAGTCAATGCAGAAACCATAGAGGGGATGTCATTAATACTGATTTCACAGTCAAAAAATCTAAAAAGAAGAAAGGGGTTTATCGTACCATTCGTTTGTTTTTCTCAGAGCCTGTTGAGCGTCGGTAGGCTTTTTGCATTTGCATCTGCTTGTATTCTTCGTAGGTCAATTTGCTTCGGGGGTATAGTTGCTTGAAGCGTCGATATGGTTGTCGCATATCAAACTCAAATTGTGTGCCTCCAATTGGTGTGTATGATGAGGAGTATTTTTTGTAGTCTTTGAATTGATAGCGCTTCTTTTCGGGTTTAGGTTTTGCCAGCGAAGCCAACGCAATTACCACAACGATGCCGCCGATGATAAAGAGGGGAAGAATTGAAACAAAGGCAGGTTCCATTAGCAACCCCCAAATTACTTGCTGGTTTGGTTCTGTTTCGCCTCTGTCTTCACCGGCAACACTGATGAGCCTTCAAGTCCAATAACGTTTAACACGTCAGAGGAAGCAGGCACAACGATTTTGGTTTGCTGGGCAAATGTGTCTCGTACGACATCTAATTTCTTGTTGATTTGCGCAGTTTCTTTGAAGTGCTGGTTGGCTGATTCCGAAACCACCTTGATTGCTTTTGCCTGCGCCTCAGCTACAAGCTCAACTGCTTTGGCTTGACCTTCAGCGCTAAGTATGGCAGCTTGCTTTTCACCTTGAGCCTTTAGTATGGCACCAAGCTTTTCTTGCTCGGCTGCTTCTTTTCGGCCTGTGGCTAGTAAGCGTAGTTGGCGTCGTTCCTGCTCAGCGGTTTTCTGCTTGTGCATGGCAGATTGGATGTCGCTTGGCGGGTCGATTCTTTGAAGTTCAATACGGTTGACTTTAGTGCCCCACTTATCTGTCGCTTGGTCAAGGACACTGCGGAGTTCAACGTTGATTTTTTCTCTGGAAGTCAAACACACATCCAGACTCATTTCGCCAACGATGTTTCGAAGTGTTGTCTGTGCTAATTTGACGATGGCAAGTTCAAAGTCTTCGATTTCATAGAGTGCACGTCGGGCATCTATGACTTGGTAGTAAATGACGGCGTCAATAGTAACGACAACGTTGTCCTCAGTGATGATTTCCTGTGGCGGCACATCAATAACCTGCTCACGCATGTTTACTCGTAGCATTCGCTCAACAAAGGGAACTATCATGCGTAATCCAGGTTCAACAGTTTTTTCGTAGGCGTTGAATCTTTCCACTAAGCCTTTTTCGTACTGGTTTACTTGTTTCACGGAAAGCGCAAAGATAATTAGCGCAATTATTACCACTACAGCAACTATTATGGCTATTATTTCGTACATTCTTTTTCACCTATTTCGTCCACTATGAGGCCGACTCCTTCCACCCTGACGACTCGAACTTTTGAGCCCTCCTTTATGACATTGCAATCAACTGCTTTTGCAAGCCAAAGCTCCCCACCAATTTTTACCACACCACCATCCACAATATCTATGTCTGTTTTAGCGATAGTTTCTTTGCCGATTAAGGCATCAACATTTGTGCGGAGCAGGCTGACGTTAATGCTGTCAAGCAGACCTCCACCGCGTACTTCTTCTACTTTGTATGTGGCGTCTTTGAGGTGGTTTAGGCGTCGTATGAATTCGCCGAAGTCGTCGCTGTTTAGTTCTACTTCAAGTTGGTAGCTGTCGGTTTGTCGTTTGAGTTTGTAGCTCATGTTGTATTTTTCTGCAAATTTTGAGAGCAGTTGTGTAAGTTTTAGCTCATCTGCTTTGACAGTGAGAGTAGATTTCATTTAGCCTCAATCATCTATATGTATCGCCGAACATATAAGATTATCGGCGTTTATCGAAGCTCATCGTTTAGTATTGGCAGCCAACAGCAAACAACACAGCCCTAAATAACCAAAAACCAAAAAAGCCCAAACAAACCCATACAATACGGTAACCAACATGAAACAAGCCCTAATCACCCCCGCCGCAGGCAAAAAACTCATCGCAAAAGCCCTCACCAAACACCCCGCAATCCAAACCACCCTCAAAACAGGCACACTAGTCATAATCGCAGGAACCACAAACGGATACTTAGCAAAAGAAATCCTACAAACCCTCGGAATCAAAGACTTCTCCACAAAACGCTTCTTCAGAGGCATCAACCTACCACCAAACCAGCCAGTAACCAAAGAAGGCAGACTGGAAGATGAAAGCCAATTTAACGGAGACGTAATCATAACAAAAGGCGTCTGGCAAAAGGGCAAAACCTTAGCAGAAGTTGCCCCTTCACTAACTCAAAGCGACTGCATTGTTAAAGGCGCAAACGCACTGGATTTAGAAAACAAACAAGCCGCCATCCTCATTGGGCATCCTCAAGCAGGCACAGTTGGGCTTTCAATTCCTGCAGTGTTTGGGCGCAGAGTCAAACTAATCATTGCAGTCGGTTTAGAAAAACGCGTAACAGGAAACCTCAATGTTTTAGCAGAGAAACTTTCCCGCCCTGACGCAGAAGGGTACAGGTTGCTGCCTATTCCAGGTGAAGTGTTCACGGAGTTGGACGCTGTTAAGTTGTTGTCGGGTGCTTCGGCTGAGATGATTGCAGCAGGGGGAGTTGGTGGCGCGGAAGGCGCGTGTATGCTTGCCATTTCGGGTTCAAAAGAGCATGAAGAAGAAGCACAAAAAATAATTGAGTCTGTCGCGTCTGAACCACCATTCAAAATGGACTAGGTCTAAGGTGAATCTGACGAGCCGCAGTTGTATTCAGTTAGTAGTTTTTTGAATTTCTGGGCAAACGCGTCATAATCAACCTCCACAGTGCAGGGCGGCTGGGCAACATCCACAAATCCGTTTAGGTTAAGGTTTGCTTCTGCTGCCTCGATGGCTTTTTCTCCAAAGGTTTCGTAGCGGATTTCTATTTCAGGAATCATGCCTCTTTCTTCTAGTTGTAGTCGGGGCATAATGCCTAAAAGTTTGACACCTACGTTTTTGAAGGCTAAATCTACTGTTTCGCGGATGCCTTTGGTGATGTATGGTAGGTATGCTTTGTTTAGGATGACGCCTGTTACGTTGATGCCTAACCGTTTCATGATGGTGATGTAGTTTAGGGCATTTAGCATTCCGCCTTCGATGCCGCCATGGTTACAAGCAACCACAACCACAACTGACGCGCCCATACCCGCAGCAACTTCAATTGTAGACATTGGACGCTTACCATCCGTTAAAAGCCCCGTGAAAGCACTCATCGCACCCTCAACCAGTAGAAAATCGTACTGCTCAGCGGCTTTCTTGACGGCTTCTTGCAGTGGTGTCCAGCCTATGCCAAAAACCTCAACCGAGGAGAAATCCAAAATCGGCTCCTTAATCAAATACAACGCGGGAACAATGTCTCGGATATCTCCACCGACTTTGAGGAGCCCAAGGTTGAAACCTTGTTTTTTGAGAGCACCTGCGATACCCGTGACAAGGAATGTTTTTCCTGAACCGCTTTCAATCGCGGTGACCATGACCAGTTTGGGTGCTTTTTTAGTGGTGGGGGCTGGGCGAGTTTCTGTTGCGATGCCAATTTCGGCTTTGATTTGGCGGATGAGTTTGGCGTTGGTAGCGCGGATTTCTTTGAGTTCGTTGCTGGTTATGTTTAGGCTTTTGCAGATGCTGTCAATCACTGCAGGGTTATGGTCAAGCAGTCCATGGGTTAAGATACCGACTACGTTGCCTTCTTTGTTTGCGACCCCTGAAACTAGGTCCTGTGGTGCAGAGCGGTAGTTTACGCGGTTAACATGAGAGATGATTATGGGTTTAGCCTCACTGCCCAAAACTATTTTGCCGTATGTGTGGCAGTGAAAACCAGAAAGCTGCTTGCATGTTTCCGCGGTGATGAAACTTGTGCCTATCACTGTGGCTTTAACTTGGTCAGTGCAGATAAGCGGTGTGAACTCTGCATCTAATAAGCCGATTCCGTCGCGGAAAATAGGAATTGTTGATAGGCGACCCACGTCGGTTTTTTTGGAGAGTACCTGAAACCCAGCGCAAATCCCCAGCACATACTTGCCCACTCGTGCCATCTTGAGGATTTCTTCTGCGACTGCGCCGTTGGTGCTTCCTGACTCGATCAGGCTGCCGCCTGGAATAATTATCATGTCCAGAACTTCTGAGGCGGGTTTGCCATCCACTAAGCCGTCAGCGCCGACAAGGTCTGTTGGCAAGTTTCCAAACGCTTCAAAGCAGGGAAGCGCGCCTGGAACGTAGACTAAACCTATTCTATGATGGGGCATTTTGGGGTTCTCCTGATTGTGATTTTACGTGTCCAAAGGGCGGGCAAGATTTGTCCATTATGGCTTTGTCAAGGTTAATGTTCAGTAGCGCGGGTAGGTCATCTTGGCTTGCTACAAAGGTTGCGCCCAGCTTTCTGAGTTGCGCCATAAGTTTTGTTGCTTTGCCGTTTGTGAAGTCTCGGCTTTCAATGGGGAGTTCATCAATCACGTAAGTTGGAATTCCAGATTTGAGTGCTTCCACGGCGGCTTCCAAATTGCGAAGGTTTCCCGAGCCAAACGGCACTGAAGTCACCACAACCATGCCTGCCCGTTTAATCATATCCAAATTTTGCTTATGCATCTCATTGGTTATCGGGGAAAAAGGAACTTCAACAACTGCTGGAATCTTGAGTAACTCGCAGGTTTCATAATCCGAATCTAACATGTTCAAAACACCCGCAGTCACTGTGTAGCCCTCATCTTTTAGTGCCTTCATCAGAAGCGTTCCTGTTCCTGCGCCGCAGATAATGTGTACGCCGCAGTGTTTTTCAAGTGAGGGTTTTTGTGGGGAAAGTGGGATAACATAGAGTGAGTTGGTTACGAGGTTTTTGCGTACGATAGCGTCAACTTGGAATACGCTTTTTATGTTTTCGCTGGTGAAGGCATCTTCGATGCTACCTGCAACGTGTACCTTGCCATCTTTTAGCATTATAACCGTGTTGCAGTATCGTGCTGCTAAGTTAAGGTCGTGAATGACTGTGAGAACCATGAGGTTGTTTTTGACACATAAACTTTTGATTAAGTCCATGACTTCAAGCTGATTAATGATATCAAGATGGGTCATGGGTTCGTCTAAGAGAAGAATTTTTGGTTCCTGCGCCAGTGCACGGGCAATTATGACACGTTGGCGTTCGCCCCCACTAAGTTCATGGATTGAGCGATCTGCTAGTTTCCATGTGTTGGTTAGTATCATGGCTTGTTTGGCGATTTGTACGTCTTTTTCGGTTTCCATCTGGAAATGGCTTAGATGTGGGTTGCGTCCCATCAAAACCACATCCATAACGCTAAAGTTAAATCCTACCACGTTGTCTTGGGGAACAACCGCCATTGTTTTGGCAACATCTACGGGTTTTAGGTCGTAAATGTTTGATTTGTCAATTAGAATTGAGCCGCCGTGGGGCTTTAGAACACGACTGATGCTTTTGAGCAGCGTAGTTTTTCCTGAGCCATTAGGTCCTAGTATACCCACAAAATCACCAGGGCTAACGTTTAGGTTAACATCTGAAAGAATCTTAACCGAGCCGTAACGGCATTCTACACCATTCACGTTTAAAGTTACCATGGTTGAGCCTACATTTTATAGTTCAATTTCCTTCTTCGCAACAGGAAGATAAAGAAGGGTCCACCTGCCAAAGCAGTTATCACACCCACAGGCAACTCACCTGCACCCGTGACAACCCGAGCCAATGCATCACAGAGAACTAGAAATATTGCGCCAACAACCACGGAGGCAGGCAGTAGAATGCGGTGGTCGGGACCCATAATTAACCGTGTTATGTGAGGAATCATCAAGCCTACAAAGCCAATTAAGCCGCTTATAGAAACGGCTGCTGATGCCATCAATGAGCCTAAAACGAGAACGATTTTTTTGGTTTTGTCTGTGTTGACGCCAAGGTGTTGTGCTGTGTCTTCGCCGAAGGCAATCATGTTTAGGTCTCTTGTGTAGAAGTATGAAAGGATAATTCCGATAAAAATGAAAGGCATAATGGAAAATATGTCCATCCAAGTTATGTTTGAAATTCCACCGATAAGCCAAGTCACCAACGCGTGAAGTTTGACGTTTTGACTTGTAACCTGCAGAATCTGGAAAATCGCAGATAAGAAAATAGTCATAGCAATACCTGAGAGCAACAGTGTCATGTCAGAGACGCGGTTGCCGACTTTGGAAATATTAAACACAATAAATATTGTGATTAAACCACCTGCGAAAGCGCATGCTTGAACAATAGGTATGCCAAGTAAGCTTAAGCCTGAAGCAAAAACAATTGCCAATCCTGCACCCAAAACTGCACCTGAAGAAACACCAAGCACAAAGGGGTCAGCCATCGGGTTTTTGAAAACACCCTGATAAAGAACACCAGAAGCAGCTAGCCCTGCACCTATTAATGCACCAGCAATCACTCTAGGAAAACGAATTTGCATAATGATAGCTTGGTTAGTTAAGAACTCAGAGGTTTGTGTGCCGGGTCCACCATTCAAGAATGGAATCTGATTGACCATGATGTCAAAAATTTTTGAAAAAGAAATGGGGGCATAACCAATGTTTAAAGCCACTATAAGGGTAGCAACCAGCGCTACTATAAGTAGCCCTAAGGTTGTTTTCCATCGCTTTGAACGCTTTGCATAAGACTTTTCAACATTGGTATTGGCCATTTTTTCAGATTAGAGCTCCGGTGGCGATATAAGGGTTGGGTATAAACATGCTGCAACTTGTTGGACTTGTAAACCAACATTTGACGTGGGTCGGTTGAATAGGTCTTCGTCGAAAATGTAGATGTGGTCGTCTATTACTGCGTTGATAGTGTTCCAACCTGGTCGTGCTTTTACTGCCTCGACACCGCCAGAAGATGAGCTTCCCATGCCTTCTGGCATCATGATAACATCTGGGTTTCTTTGAACGATTACTTCTGAACTGGTGGACACATAATCTCCGCTTAAGTCAGCAAAAAGGTTAGTTCCACCTGCTTTTGCTATAACATCGTTAAGCCATGAGTCTGCTCCTGCCGTGGTTATGCCTGATTCATCGAAGTAAACTTCCCAGTAAACTGTTGGTTTTTCAGTAATGTTGGCAATCTTTTCCTGTACCTCGCTGATTTGGCCTTGGATGTTGCTGATTAAGGTGGTTGCGTTTTCTTCTGCGCCAACTGCTTTGCCGATGAAAGTGATGTCATTGTAAATGTCTTCAATGTTGGTTGGATCGGTTATGATAACTTTGAAGCCTTGACCTCTGAGATTGTCAAGGATGTCGTCGTGGATTGTGGTTCCAAGAATCAAATCAGGCTGCAGTGAAGTGATAACTTCCAAACTTGGGTTATAGAAGCCACCTATGCTGGTCATGTTGCCTGCTTCAAACCATGCAGAGAAGTCGTAGGGGTAATCGTCATAATCGGTTACGCCGACAACTCTGTTGCCAACGCCAAGGTCAAAGAGGAACTGGGTGTTGGCTGGTGCCATGGAAACAATGCGTTGTGGGACACCGTCAAGTGTGGTTGTGTATCCTTCGTCGTCAGTTATGCTGATTGTACCTTCGGAAGATGATGGATTGTTCATGTTAACATAGACAATTGCAGACGCTGAAACTATGATTATCACAAGAATAGCTGCATAAAGAACATATTTTGTATTCATTTGTGTTTTTCTCCTTGTGAGGATGGTTTATCCAGCCCAAATTATAAAGTTTTCCAAAAAACACCAAAAAACAAGCAAACCAAAATCAACCCGAAAAACAGGGCTCAAGCGCTCTTTTTCTAAGCAAAAAAAAGAAACCAGTCAGATAAGAGCATGCGTCTATCACTTTGTTTGTATGGAGTTTTCAGGATGTTGTTGGCTGAGTTTATTTTTTTGGTTTAGCAACATATTTAATATGTGGTAAACAACTTTGCGTTACATAAGCGAGACGCCTTTATGGAAAAAGTTAAGCCTAAACTGTCTTGGAAGACGGTAGTGTTTCCGATTATTGGTTTAGTAGCCTTTTTCCTCTACATCTACCTCTACAACGTAGACATCATAACAATAATTTCCAACATGCAAAAAGCCAACCCAGCATTCTTCATAATAGCAGTCCTTTGTGGAATACTGGAAGTCTTATTTTTCACCATTTCCTGGCGCTCAATCACAAATCATCTTGACATCAAAATGAGCCTAAAAAAAGCCTACCTTTACGTTTGGTACGGACTCTACGTTGACATAGTTATCCCAGCAGAATCTATCAGCGGAGAAATTGTCAGAACTTACCTGCTCACCCGAGACAAATGCGGAAGTCTTGGAAAAATCGTCGCCTCCCTCTTTACCCACCGGTTAATCGGAACAGTCATGAACATTGTTGTGTTGGTTTTGGGATTGGCACTGTTTCCTTTTGAAGGACAAATGGATGCTACAGTTTTCAACATTATCGCTGTTGTTACTGTTGGAATTACAGCGGCTTTGGTTGGCATGATTGTTTTTTCACTTAAAGAAAACTGGATGTTAAAAGTTATTGATTGGGCGACAAAGGCGGCACAGTTTGTTTCAAGAGGGAAATGGAAACTTACAAAATTGCGGGAGCAAGCGGTTCAGATAGCATCGCATTTTCACCAGTCAATGCATGAGTTCCAGCATAACCCGTGGCCAATTATAAAATCTACATTCTTTATGATTATAACTTGGGTTTTCACTTTAGCCATTCCCTATTTTGTCTTTTTATCATTGGGTTATTCTGTTTCGTGGAGCATGCTTCTGATTACTTCAGCGATTGTTTTGGCGGTAAAATCGATTCCAGTTGGCATCTTTGAGGTGGGAATCCCAGAAATCACCATGACCACACTGTTCACCGCGTTTCTTGCGCCAACACTGGGTCCAATAGCTGCTGAAGTCAGTGCTACTGCAACAGTTTTGACAAGGATAATTACGCTTTGGTTCCGCTTCTTTGGGGGTTTTGCAGCACAGCAGTATCTGGAGCTAAAACCCGTGTTATCTAAGCCTAAGGAGTAGGAAAAAAATAAAATCATGCTGGCAACTAATAAGGTTGTGATGCAGGTTAAAATTGAACCCGCCACGACAAGGCAACTCAATGAGTTCTACAAAATCGAGCAGCAATGCTTTGATTCTGAAGCATTCTCCAAGCAGCAGATAAAATATTTTCTCTCAGACTATAACACCATTGCGTTTATGGCAAAACTAGAGAAGCAAATCGCTGGGTTTGTGATTGCTTATTTGGAGAAGGAGGAAGACATGGTTTTTGGGCATATAATTACTCTTAATGTTGCGCCATCATTTAGACATAAGGGAATTGCACAGGTTCTTTTGGGTGAAGTTGAAGAGCTGCTTAAGCAGCGGGGTGTTAAGGAGTGCCGCCTTGAAGTCAGGGAAGATAACAGTGCAGCTTTGAGACTTTATAGGAAATTGGGATATCGAGAAATTGGGCGATTAGAGCATTATTACGGAAAAGCACATGGGCTGTATTTAAAAAAGGTACTGTATCAGAAATTAGAACAGGACAAAACAAACTAGGCAAAAAACAGAAACATTTATAAGTAAAGGCAAAATGCAACCTAAAAAATGGGCAAACTTTAAAAACATAGTAACACCCATAATTTGTTATCGGTGAGGAGAAAGTGGCAGATTCAAGAGGGAGAAAAACCAACGAACAAGCCCTTGTACAGACAATTGTAATCCTCATACGCAACACTACCTGGCGATGTGGCAAACTCGAAAAATCAATTGTTACTCAACTCCACAAAAAAAGTCAAAACTTTGGCAAAAAAGGCATCTCTATAAAAGAGATAATGATGAATCTAAACATCACCTGCGAGAAAAAAGATGAATGCATTGACGCAATTAGACGGCTGGAAAAAAGAAACATTGTAAAAGTGATGCCGCTACCTATAGAAGCAACATTCTAAAAAAAATAATTTCTCTTCTTTTTTCATTTGTTAGCATACATTATAAAATTAACCAAGCGCTAACTTGACTGCTTACTTGAGCAGTTGAGCATCTGACGGAGGCTGCTTAATTAGTCCATGCTTCATTAAAAGTTCAGTTGATTGCCTAGCATTAGATATGATTGTGCATGCTCGCTCGTAGAGTTCTTGACGGCTGGGTTTCACACGGGCAACACCCTGTTCAATAGACTTCAAAGCGCAGGCCACGGCTTCTCGGGGGAAAACTTCCCATTCATCCATCTTAGGCAACAGACTATCTTCAGTCATACCCCGCTCTTCAGCATAATTTGCCAACTCCATCGCCGCTGCAATACACATATCATCAGTAACTGTCTTAGCCTTAACATCAAGTACACCACGAAAAATCGCTGGAAATCCCAAGCTGTTATTGACTTGATTAGGAAAATCACTTCTCCCCGTAGCAACCACTCGTGCACCAGCTTCTTTAGCATCCCAAGGCCAAATCTCAGGCAACGGGTTAGCACAGGCAAAAACCACTGAATCAGTTGCCATAGTTTTTATCCACTCCTGTTTTATAGTTCCCGGCACAGGAATTGAAGCTGCAACCACAGCATCCACGCCTTTGAAAGCCTCAGCGATTGTGCCTTCACGGTTTTCGCTGTTGGTTTTCTGTGTTACATCATACTTCCAAGGGTCATCTTGTTGGATAATGTCTTTTCGGTTACGGTTTACTACGCCTTTGCTGTCAACTAATATGATGTTGCCGGGTTTTACGCCCCACTTCATTAACACGTAAGCGGTTCGAATGTTTGCTGCTCCAGAACCCACCAGTGTTATGAGGGATTCTTGGGGTTTTTTACCCACTAACTTGAAAGCGTTAATTAGTCCTGCTAAAATCACGGTGGCAGTTCCCTGCTGGTCATCATGCCAAACAGGAATGTTAAGTTGTTCTCGGGCATTTTCTAGAACGTGGAAACATTTGGGTTTTTCTATGTCTTCAAGATTTATTCCACCAAATGAGGGCTCCAGTGACTTAACGAATTTCACTATTTCGTTTTGGTCGTGGGTTCGGATACAAATTGGGAATGCATCTACTCCACCCAGATACTTGAAGATTAAGGCTTTGCCTTCCATAACGGGCAGGGCTGCTTCTGGACCAATGTTACCTAAGCCTAACACCCGGGTTCCATCAGAGACAATGGCAACATAGTTCCAACGATTTGTTAGTTCGAATGATTTGTCGGGTTCTGCGTGTATTTCTTTGCATGCTGCGGCGACGCCGGGTGTGTACCAGATGGCGAAATCGTCAATACTTCGTACGGCACATTTGGGGATAACTTGCATTTTTCCTTCGTAGAAGCGGTGCATTGGTGGGGAGAGTTGGGCTGGTTTTTTGGCTTTTGCTAAGAGTTCCTCAACGGTTGGTTTTGGTTGAGTTTTTTCTTGTGCCATTTTGGTTTGTCTCCATTTTGATTGTGATTGGGGGAGATAATAAAGGTTGCATTTGTGTTTGTTTGGTTGCTTAGGTAACTAGTTAGCGTCGGATTCTGACTTCAATTAAATCTTAAAAAAGAAAACAGCATAGCTCAAAATGGAGAGATAAGAAGTTGCTCAGTCAAAACGAGAAAAAAACCATAACCGTAAACATAACAGCCCCATACATTGACGGCATAACCACATTAATTGAAGACGGACTCTACACAAGCCAAACAGAAATAGTCAAAGACGCCCTAAGACGCCTGTTTCTACACTATGAAATAAAAATGGTCACTGAACCACAAGAAATAACTGTTTATTCCTCGTCCGCTTTCCCCAAAGCATGAATTGAGCGTTTCTTTTCAGGCGTAACCTTCAAGCCATGATATTCATAAAGAATCCTCAATCCATCCCGTATAGCTTCGTTTCGACTGTTGTAGACGCCCTTCTCGATTAACAAATTTAGCAAGTCAAGATACCTTTTTGTTAGCCGAATTGTGATTCTTTCACGTTTATTATCATCTGACATGTCTACGCTTCCTCGTATTTTAGTTGGTGCAAGGGCAAAGATAAGTCCTTGTCAGACAAACGGGAATATTTTGTACGCCAAGCATTCCAACCTTAAAAAGTATTCCCAAACAAAAAACACAAACAGACCTAAGACTTAAAATTTATCACTACGCCCTTTACATAAGCTAAACTAATATTTCAAAATTACCCTACTCTTTACACCCAATTAACACACGAAACCCGCTTTCTCTTGAAAGAACCGCGCAGTTGCCAAAAGTTTCACAGAAAAGTTGGGGCAGGATTTTGCTACCGATTTTTGAGCGAATAACCATTTGGAAACTGGCGTTTTCTGCCATGACTTTGGGGGCTCCTGTTATTATTGCTTTAACGGTTTCCATGCCAGCGCTCACTGGAGGATTAGACAAAACACAATCAAACAAAGACCCCTCAACAGGCTCATACAAAAAACCACAGTGTACCTGTGCGTTGTGTATGTTGTTGCGTTGCAGGTTTTTTTTGGCAAGTCGAACCGCTCGCCCATTCACATCCGTCATGGTCACATGCAGGTTGGGGTTGAATTTTGCTGCTGAGATGCCAACTGCACCGTAGCCGCAGCCGATGTCAAGTACGTTGCCTTTGTCGGGCAGAATCATGCTTTCAATAAGAAGCGCTGTGCCCATGTCGATTTTTGTTTTAGAGAAAACGCTTGAAGAGGTTAAAAATTCGAAGTTTTGCCCTTTTAGGCAGGCTCGAATTAGTCCGAAGTGCTCCTCCGATTGGGGGTTTGACGAAAAATAGTGGTCTGTGGCTGGGGGGTTAGTGTTCTTGTTCATTGTTGCCGCCGCTTTTCCAGACTTTTGGGTAAGTTCCCCGTGGCATAATCACCCGCAACAGTGAAGCAACCGAACCATGCTTTAAATCAATCATTTCCTGTGTTGTAACAGAGGCTTTCCCAAGCGCAACCGCTTCACCCTTAAGCGTGAAAATTGCTAAAACTTGGTCCTTCTCAATACCTGAATCAGCCGAAACCACGCCGGGAGCAGTCAAGCTTGCACCATGACACAGTGCATCAACAGCGGAGTCGCGGACAACAATTTTTGGCAGTAATGCCAACGCGGTCTCTAAGGGCTGAATGAATTTGTGCAAGATTGCATCATCCTTCTTTTCTTGCCATTCACCAAACCAGTAAGCCACATCATGCAACGTAACATGCGTAAGGCTGGTTTCTACAAATGGTCCGGCACGTGACCGCCTAAGTTCTTGCATGTGAGCGCCAACACCTAAAACTTCGCCCATGTCAAAGCAGAGTTTTCGAATGTATGTGCCGCCTTCGCAGCCGACTTTGAAGAGCACGTTTCTGCCATCATGCTCAATGAATTCGTTATAGTAAATGCGTCTTGTTCTGATTTGCCGTTTAACGGAGCTACGCAGAGGCGGACGCTGATAAATCAAGTCTTCAAACTCGCCCAAAACCCGCCGCACGTCACCTGTTGGCACATCACCGTGCAGTTTCATAACGCAAATGTATTCTTTGCCGCTGTATAGGAGTGCTTGAACGATTTTTGTTGAATCCTCCAACGTGATTGGCAAAACACCTGTAACTTTTGGGTCCAATGTTCCACCGTGACCGATGCTATTGATTTGCAGAATTTTTTTGGTCCATGCAGCAACCTCATGGCTTGTTGGTCCAGCAGGCTTGTTTAGGTTTATGACGCCGTATTGGATGTATTCTTTGGCTGGACGCTTGTTTGGTTCACACCCGTATTTTGGGTTGGTTGTGTCCATTGATTTGACGAGATGTTCGCGTTTGGTCTCCCATGGAGGACTGGTTTTGGGCATAGATTTTCTTCCTGAGAATGTAAGAAAAAGATGTTGAAGAAAATTAAGGTTTGGATTAGGCTTTCATAAATTCGGTTTTGCCGGCGGCTTCAATTGTTTGGGCTACTTCGTCGTCGCTTGCACCGCGTTTAACGTCGAGTTTGTCTTCAAGCGGCATGAGATGGTTCATGTTGACTCGTCTGCGTTTTACGCCTGTAACCTTTTTTGGCCCCGTAATCAGTATGAAGCTTTTGTCCATAACGTCGATGATGACGCATTTCTTTCCGGTTTCTCGTCCTAGCTGTTTAACACATATTCTTCCAACTTCAATAGCAGGCATATTTCCCGCCTCCTAAAGCCACAGTAAATAACCCTACATATTTAAGCATGACAGCCCAAAACCAGACAATAAACAGCCACAATCAACATTCCTATTTGGAGCCTATTAGAAATACTATGCAGAAACTATAGAGGGAGAGAGTCTTTCCTGTTTTTTCGGTGGTTAAACATCAAAACCATCACTAAAACAGCTATAATTGAGCCAGAAGCCAAAAGGATTCCAGCCGTTGTCCACGAAAACACATTATCCTGAATATTTAGATTATTAAAATTAGCATAGGCATATTTCAAGTCTATAACATTATTGCCGTGACCAACATATCCTGAAACAGTATTAAAAAGTACATGCGGGTTATCATTCGAATCCAAAGCAAGAGAAAACGGACCAAGACCCCCAAACGTGTTCGCGTTTGTTTGCTCTATAAAC